>DAOVSZ010000094.1 GCA_030627725.1 Desulfobulbaceae bacterium | reverse complement strand
GGACGCATCATCGATCTCTCTGCCGGCGCGGCCGGGAAACTTGGCTTTTACCGGAAAGGAACCGCGCGGGTTCTTGTCGAAACGGTCGAGATCAATTAGAGTAAGAAACAGGCACAGATAAGTGAAGACTTCGAAGGCACAAAGGCAGAAGGCACAAAGTTTTTTTTTCAACAGCAACTGCGGCCAAAGACGACCTAAACATAAAAAGGTGAACCTTGCTGATCATGAATGACAAAAAACTTGAACTGGAATATCCCTGCACATGGCTCTACAAGGTTATAGGCGAAAACGAGGAGAAAATTCGCAAAGGCATTGCAGGGCTGCTACAAGAACCCCCGCATTCCATTACCCTGTCAAACACGAGCAGTAAGGGCAAGTATTATTGTCTTAATATTGAGGTCACGGTAAAAGACGAGACAGAGAGGAACTCCATCTTCTCAGCGCTCAAGGCGCATCCGTCGGTAAAAATGGTGCTTTAGTCATAAAACCTCCTCACCAAATCCTTTTCTTCAGGGTATCTGAGCCGCTCGATTGCGGTCTGCGGGTCTACCCATTCCATCTCTCTTATCTCACTTGACGGCACAAAACAACACTCGCCAATTGCCTCCATCCTCCAGAAAAAAACTATCTTCGGGGTGCTGCCGTGATGGTATCTGGTGCAGCCGGCATACTCCGTAATCCGCGCCTCGCAGCCGCTTTCTTCCAGCACCTCACGAATTGCGGTCTGATCGAGCGATTCTCCCCTCTCCTGCTTGCCCTTTGGGAGCGCCCATTCACTTCCGTACAGTTCCCGGTAGATAAGGGCGATCCGCACACCTAGAGGAGTCTTTTTTTCAACTATCCCACCGGCAGCGGTTATCAACCCGGGGGAGGCTTCTTGAGATGACATATAATCTGCTCCAATAGTGTCGTCATGTATGAAGTACAGTAACATTGCGAAAACATTGGCATATCTGCAAGATACGACAAAGAGAGAATAAAACTCTACCGTATTTTCTCTTTTTACTCTACCTCAAAGCCGATAACAGTTATTGCATTTTTTATGACCTCGCTTGCCACCGGATCTGATTCCATAAAAGCGGCTTCGCCCTTCTCCAGGTCAACCTTTACCTGGCTGATCCCATCTATCTCTTCCAAGGCCTTGGTCACGGATGCAACACAATGCTGACAGCTCATGCCTTTTATCTTGATCGTTTTCATAAAACACCTCCGTTCTTCATCAATTAACTAACTTCTTTTGCTTTTGCTAAAAAAATAATTACTCTTTATACTATGAGCAACCCTTTCTCCTCAATTTCGTAACTGCTGAACAGGGAGGTTACGCTGATGGAAAGAAATCATACCATACAACAGTTCGGCATCAAGGGAATGACCTGTGCATCCTGTTCCGCGCGGATTGAAAAGGTTGTCAGCGCCCTGCCCGGTGTCCAGGCAATAAACGTTAACCTTGCCGATGAGACGGCACAAATCCGATTTGAACCTGAAAAGATCAGCCAGCGTACTCTTCGCGAGGCAATCGGAAAACTCGGCTTTGAAGCAAAGGCGATTTCATCATCCGACGAATCTTTTTTTTCAAAACAGCAGGAAGAGTCCCTAGCCGGACTTCGGAGGATGAAACAAGACCTCATCCCCTCTCTCATCTTCGCCTTCCTGCTGCTCTTCATATCCATGGGAGAGATGGCCGGTCTCCCCTTGCCTCATTTCCTTACTCCACATGCTTTTCCGTTTCGGTTCGCACTTACCCAATTCCTGCTTCTGCTCCCTATCCTCTGGTTCGGGCGAAAATTTTATCAGATCGGCATCCCGAACCTTTTTCGCGGCACACCGAATATGGACTCTCTGATAGCTGTCGGCACGGGCGCCGCAACCATATACAGCAGCTGGAACCTGGTAGAGATAGCGCTTGGCGTTGAGGTCATGAAACGGGTCATGGACCTCTATTTTGAGTCGGCAGGCGTCTTGATCGCACTCGTTTCACTTGGAAAATATCTTGAAGCCCGTTCAAAGATAAAAACCTCGGGTGCGATTCGGCAACTGATGCAGCTTACACCTGAGACTGCAACTCTCATACAAAAAGACGGCGATGTTGAAAAACAGGTCAGGATTGACGCTGGTGAAATTCTAAAAGACGATATTCTTCTCATCCGTCCCGGCGAAAGAATCTCGGTTGACGGCACTGTTGTTAAAGGGGAATCCAGTATCGATGAGTCCATGGTAACCGGAGAAAGCCTGCCGGTTACAAGAAAGGTTGGTGATCCGCTTATCGGCGGCACCCTGAACAAGCACGGAATGCTGCGGATCAGGGCGGACCGGGTCGGAAAGGACACTCTGCTGGCCGGGATTATCCGTCTTGTCAGACAGGCCCAGGGATCCAAGGCCCCGATTGCAAATCTTGCCGACAGGATAAGCCTCTATTTTGTTCCGGCTGTCATTGCAACAGCCATAACGGCTGGTCTCGCCTGGTATTTCATAGGTGGGGCGGAGTTTCCGTTTGCCTTGCGGATTTTCATCGCCGTCTTGGTCATTGCCTGCCCCTGCGCCATGGGGCTTGCGACTCCTACCTCAATTATGGTCGGGACAGGCAGGGGAGCACAACTCGGGGTGCTGATCAAAAGCGGGGCCGCCCTTGAGATCGCGGAAAAAGTGAATGCTGTTGTCTTTGACAAAACCGGGACCCTGACCTATGGCCGGCCTGCGGTAACTGATTTCATGAGAGTTTCAGATGAATTTGACCCCGACTCTCTCTATCGCATGGCAGCCGGCGCTGAATCCGCCTCAGAGCATCCCCTGGCTGAAGCGGTTGTTGCGGCAGCCCGGGCAAAAGGGATAGTTCCTGTTGAACCGGAAACATTTGAAGCTCATCCCGGCCTGGGAATTTCCGCACGCATACACAACCACGATCTTTTAATCGGCAACAGAGCACATATGCTTCAAAACGGTGTTGCCGGGACGGAAGATCCTGAAATTATGAAGACAGCAGCAGAGCACTCCAAAAGAGGCAAAACTCCGCTCTATTGCGCTGTGAACAAGGAATTAGCAGCTCTTTTCGCCATTGCAGATCCAATCAGAGAAGAGACAAAGAAAACGATCGGCAATCTGAAAAAAAACGGTATCCGGGTAATCATGCTGACAGGCGACCATCAAGACACTGCCAGGGCAATCGCCGGGGAGGCTGGGATTGAAGAGGTGATAGCCCAGGTGCTTCCTGCGGAAAAAGGAGAAAAGATAGCCGATCTTCAAAAAAAGGGCTTTACTGTCGCCATGGTAGGTGACGGCATCAATGATGCCCCTGCCCTGGCCGTCGCTGATCTTGGGATCGCGATGGGAACCGGGATTGATGCGGCGATTGAATCCGGCGACATTGTTCTGATGCAGGGAAATCTGGACAGGGTCCTGACCGGGCTTGAATTAAGCCGCGCAACCATGCGGAATATCAGGCAGAATCTTTTCTGGGCCTTTGCCTATAATGTAATTGGAATCCCTGTGGCAGCAGGCGTGCTGTATGCCTTTGGCGGGCCGACACTGAACCCCATGATTGCCGGGGCTGCCATGGCAATGAGTTCGGTCTCGGTAGTGACAAATGCTCTGCGGTTGCGGTTCTTCGGCCGGTGAGCTGTGGTTACTTTTCCCGACCCCAGACCCCTGATCCATGGCCCCTATCTTCTGTGCTCTCCGTGTGCGCTGTGGTTACTTTTTGTCACCACTGCACAGCTGCAGCAATGACTCACCGGTTGCAGCCAGAGAAAAAGGAGCATCCTCAACGATATAATGCCAGAGGAAGGCATCCTCTTTCAAAGAAACCTCATCTTGACTGATCACCGGAATCCCAAGCTTGAAGGTCACGTTTTCGTGCAGGATGTCGGTGAGAAATCGACCGATAATGGTATTCAGGAGCTCAGCAAGGATGTCATGTAAAGGGTGCCCCTCCATGTCCGCAATATCCGGTCCAAGGATATTGTCTCCGATCTCGGCAACCGCCTCTTCCGATATCGTCATGCAGAATTCTCCCTGGGCCGGATCATGCACAAGAAGACAGACCTGCATGGCATTGTCAAAGGTTTCAGGCGGACCATCACTCTGCAGCACCTCCATAAAGGCCATATTCTCTAACGTTTCGGCAACAGCCGAATACATGACTTCGTCCCAGTCCTGTCTATTCATCCGCATTCTCCTTCTTTTCCATAAGCGGCTGCAACGCGTTCATAAGGGTCGATGGATTGATGGGTTTTGACAAAATCCCGAAAGCGCCGGCCTTCAGCAGCTCCGCTTCCTTGGCAGGATTTCCGGCGCTTGAAATAACAAGGACGGGAATGTCACAGAGGGAGGGACTCGCCTTGACCCACTTGAGCAGTGTCTCGCCGTCCATGACCGGCATTGTCAGATCGGTAAGCAACAGGTCTACCGGCTCCTGTTTTATTTGTTCAAGCGCGGATTTTCCGTTTTCCGCCTCGACAAAGGTGGACTCGCTGAAGCCGATGATCTCAAGGCATCTGCGAATGAACATCCTGGCAGTGCTGGAATCATCAACTATCGCAATACGTTTCATATCAATCATCCCCCTTGTCGCCAAAAGAAAGTTTTATTTTTTCATACTCCTGGATAGACTCCATCATGATCAGACCCAGATCGTCATTAGTGAGATCAATAAACTCCGTGTATCCGGAATCAAGGCTGCAATACATACTGTCTGCCCCGGAACTGCTCCCGGACATGGATGCGATCATATCGCCAAGGTGCACGGAATAGACTATGGGTTTCAATTCATCGTCAGCCTCTGAAGGCTTATGATGATAGCGAATCGTACTTAAGATCGGCTCGGGCAGGTTCCAGTGTTTTGCAATCTCATACCCGACATAGGCATGGTCAACACCGAACAACTTCTGTTCCGCATCGGGAAAATCCTTTAACTTTCCGGCATCTATGGCATTGACGAGTTTTCCGGTCGCGCCTTTGAGAAAATTAGAAAGAATCGCCTTGCCGATATCGTGCAGGAGTCCGCAGGTAAAGGCGCTGTCCGCATGAATCACTTTTTTCGCGTGACCGGCGATTTTTTTTGCGGCTACCGCGCATTTAAGATCATGATGTGCCAGGCTCCCTTCCTCGCCTGCATACCCAGTCAGCCGGTTCGTGAAGAGAGCCGCAGCAGTGTCGGTAAGAGCAATCCCAACAACAATATTTTCACCAAGAAGTGCAACAGCACGCTCGATTGCAGTGACGTGGGCTCTGCCGCCAAAGGCAGCGGAATTGACAACTTTCAAGATATTCGCGGTCAAAGCAGAGTCATGTTTGATAATATTGACAAGGTCTGACAGTGAATGATCCGGATCGTTATTTATCTGCAGGAGTTGAGAAGCGCAGGACGAGATCAGTGGGACCTCTTTTACTTTATTCAAAATTTCTTTAGAATCAACGATCATACTCATAATTTCCAGTTACTTTTTGTCGGCGTAGAAAGAATTATTTCCCCTGAGTCAACAGAGACACTCACAGTCCTGCTTAAATGACCACCGACATCCTCCGCCACCGGACCCATTCTGTAGGCCCACAGAATTTTTTTTAAGGCAAGAACATTTCGTTTCCCGATGTTAAAGGTATTATTAGGGTCCATGATCTTGGCGCCGCCTGCCAGTTTGACAATCATGCCTTTGCCGTTTTCCGGGCAGCCCAGCGCCGCCATTTTTTTTAACAGCGCCTGTATGCCCGTATCAGCAAAGAAGCCGGGAAACTGCTTTGCCTTGACCGGATTAATCGAAGAATCAGGCAACGCAACATGCACCATCCCGACTGATCGCGACTTCAGGTCCATCAAGATGACCGCAACACAGGAACCAAGGGCAAATGTCTTGAGTATGTCTTCAGGAGAATTCGATGCATCAAATCCTCCGACCCCGATTATTCTATTAATAACGCTCTCCTGCTCAACCTGTAATAGTACAGAAAAAGTAATAAATGAAAAATTACACCGCATTTTTGCATAACCTCTTTATTTCACAACGGACAGGCATGTACTGTCAAGACAAATTAAAAAATGAAGACAATTTCTGTCATATGCAATATATATTTATTGATTCCTCCAGGCACTCCGATAATACTCTTGTTTTCAGCTTGATATGTAATAACGTAACAGATTGGCATCCATCTGATTTTACATATATTTTTGTACATTTTGATTGATCATTCCTGGTATTATTAAATTGACAACCCGGATGAAATAAGTCTATAATTGAAGTATATGAATAAAAAACTGCATATACTTTTCGCAGGAGAGGAAGGAAGAATCAGGCCCTTTGTTGTTTCAAGGTGGATTCTCCAATATTCTCTTATCTCCCTGGTTATCATCTTCATAACGGCAACCATTTCCGGAATTTTTTACTTTTCAAAAAATCATATCCTGCACACACGCATTGCTCATCTTGAATCAAATCTTGATCAGACACTTTCCGAAAACGAACAGCTTCACGGTCGCATCGCGATACTGGAACACACACTTGAAGAGCCGCTCAAGGATGCGGTAACAGAATTAAGCGAGCGCAGCAAGATCATTGAAAACATCCTGGCCACGGTTGGGATCGATATCCCGGTGAAGGAAGATCCCAAACATAGCGGTGGTCCTTTCACGCAACTCCCCGAAGTCTCTTTTGAAGATTTTGTTATTTATGAAGAACTCCTGCACAAGGTTGATCGCTATCTTGAAACCATCCAGCCGGTCCCTCTTGGCTTTCCGGTGTCTGGAGTGATTACCTCAAAATTCGGCAGACGGCTGGACCCTTTTAATAAAAAGCCGGCCTTTCATGCCGGAATCGACATAATGAACCGTAGAGGCACAGAGATTAGAGCAACCGCTGATGGGCGTGTCATGCGCCAGGGCTACGACTCAAAATACGGCAAATATGTCCTGATCGATCATAAAAACGGTTTTAAGACTCTATTCGGCCACAACAAGAAAGTCCTGGTGAAAAAGGGTGAAAAAATCGAGCGAGGACAGGTTGTCAGTCTCCTCGGCAATACAGGAAGAAGCACCGGACCACACCTCCATTACGAACTGCGCTATCACAACAAGGCAATCAACCCTATGAAATTTCTTAAAGTTGGCAATAATGTCAAAACACTGGCGCCGAAAAGAACTAAAACTTTAAAAAAACAAATCTCGTAAAAGAGTTTCATCCACATTCTCCGAATGAGGAGGAGAAAATATGTTTTTTTCCAAAAAAGACAAATCTAAAACGGCCAATGTCGCCAATGTGGCGATAACAAGCATAATCGGCAATGATATGACAATAGTCGGCAATGTCTCGTTTAAGGGGAAAGCCCGTCTGGACGGCAAGATTGAAGGAAATATCGATGGAGAACACCTGGTCTTGAGCGATTCGGCGAGAATCAAGGGTGATATTGATGCGGAAACCGTTGTCTGTCAAGGCCAGGTAGATGGGGATGTCAAAGCCAACGACCTTTCCGTCAAGAGTGGCGGCATCATTAACGGCAAGGTAGAAACGACCAATCTTCTCGTTGAATCCGGCGCCTCACTCAACGGTGAAATCAAGTCACGCACGAAAGACCTGCGCCTCGTTCACGGCCGCCCACCATCCTCAAAAGCTGTCCAGGAACAGCAGCAAGAACAGTCCGGCTAAAAAGTGTCATCAATCTCCCCCAGAAGCCTTGCCGCCTTCAACTTGGCGAGCTGGTTGGCTGAAGACATCTCATTAATGGCTTCCGGCGCATCCATCACCTCTTTGAGAAGTTTCTCAAAAAGATCTCGATTATAGGACATCCTTGCATATGTCTCTGCATAATAGACCTGTGTCAGAAGAAACCGCCGCTCACTGAGCAGAAGCGCCTTCTCGAAGTGCTCACGGCTTGACTCCGGTCTGCCGCCAAAGGCCTTGGGAATTGCGCCGTAATAAGCGCCGAGAAAGAGGTGGGCGGAGCCGTAATAATATCCTTCATCAAGTTCCAGGACCCGGAGCATAATCTGTTCGATGCGTGGCAGATCGACCATGGCGGCTGGAGCGCCGTCCTGATGCCAGACCCATGCAGCCCAACCTTGCGCTCCCCAGAACAGGAAATCTACATCCTTTTTTTGCACCATCTTCAGTCTCTTTTCAAATTCCTCAACAGGCAGCGAGAGGCCTTTTTTAAAAGGAGAAAGGCGTTCAAGGAGTCGCATGCTGTTCTGTTTTGCCTTGACCGTAAAGGCAGCAGCACGTTCCTTTTCATCATACTCACCCAGAACCGTGGCATAAAAACTGTAAGCCCTTGAACCGGCAACCAGGAGTTTTTTGTTCTTCGGATCTGCATCTATGAGGCCGTCCAGCATCAGGAGAAGAGATGGCGTTCCTTCCTTGAGCAGCTTGATATCCGTCTGCCGTTCAAGAGAGCGACTGAGCGGATCCAGAACCGGATTCACCATGAGAGAGGTGCAGCTGCAGACCCCCAACAGCACCAGAAAAGCCGCTGCTGAAAAAATCAAATTCCGTCGTTTTTTTCTCAACGATACATTCATCCTTTACCCCTTGTAACTGGTCACGGAGTGTGTCGACAACTTGGCAGTCTACACTTAAATTTTGTAAGCTATTGCAGGGGCCTCATATCCGCGAAAGAGGCCTGTGAGCTATAGCCCCTCTATGCAAACAGGCCGATGACAGGTAAGCGAGCCTGCGAGACTCCGAAGGAGATGAGGCCCCTGTGATGGCTTACTACCCCCTTAT
>DAOVSZ010000109.1 GCA_030627725.1 Desulfobulbaceae bacterium | reverse complement strand
AGGTTTACGGATAGTAAATTTTTTACAACATTATACTTCCTTGCTGAACAACGCAATAGAATTACGCTGTTTTCTTCTTAGCTGAAAAAACCGTTGAAAGTGGGGTTGTTATTGTTCGTACATGATGGATCCGCAGTCGCGGAGGTCGTAGCCGCCAAGTGAGTTGACTGTTTTTTTGAATGTTTTGTTTGTGCGGATGATTTGAAGCAGGGCTTTGACCTTTTCATCCTCGGCATGGACGGCAGGCACGATGATATCGTATCGTTCCTGCGCGATCGGGACAAAGTCAAGGTCAAGCGCCACTGCCGCAGCCCGGATCGCAAGGCCGGTGTCAACGGAACCTGCCGCCACGGCGGATGCGATGTTCATGTGGGTATATTCCTCCCTGTCATATCCGGTAACCTGTTTTGGAAGAATGGAGTTCTCTTTTAACTTCATGTCGGTGAGAATTCTTGTGCCGGCCCCGCGCTGGCGGTTGATGAATCTGATGTCATCTCGTGCCAGGTCGGCAAATCCTCTGATCTTCTTCGGATTTTTTTTCCGTACAAGCAGCCCCTGTTCCCTGTAGGCGAGATTGATGAGCATAAGCGGGACGTCTTTTAAGTATTTTTTGAGAAAGGGAACGTTGTATGCACCTGTTTTTTCATCCAGAAGATGGGCGCCGGCAAGATGGGCCTCTCCGCGTTTGATCGCCATGATCCCGCCCATGCTTCCCACATGCGCGGAAGAAAGGCGGCGGACAGGGCGAAGCTGATGGAGCATGTTTGCAAGGACATCTAAAATATTATCGTGGCTGCCGATGAAGACAAGGGTGTTGTCGATCTCGGTAAGATTGCGCAGGAGTTCTACAGATACGGTTTCGCCTGCGCCGACCCCTTCGCTTCCTGCCGGCACGGTGAGGATGCCGTCCGCCTGCACCAGCGACATCACCGCACCGGCGCCGCGGCTGATCGGAGTTGCCATCAGATGGTCGGTCACCCGTCCGAGTTTGATCCGGACAAAGTCCAGAACGCCCATTTTCGAGGAGAGCGGCCGGGAGAGGGTGGCCTGCGCGGTCTGTGGTTCAGGTTGTTCCTGGCCGAGCATGGATGCGATCAGACGGCGGACAAAGATCCTCATGGTGAGAACAGCGGAAACCGGATATCCCGGCAGGCCGATGACGGGCTTGTTGTCGACAATTGCAAGGATGACCGGTTTGCCGGGCTTGATGTTGACGCCATGGACAACAATCTCGCCCAGTTCGTTCAGGACCTGGGCGGTGTAGTCACGGGTCCCGGCAGAGGCGCCGGCGTTCGTGATCACGATGTCATATTTTCCCGCCGCTTCTTTGACCGCCTGTTTTATGCGCTCATGTGCATCTCTGACAAGAGGCCCTCTGGTCGCCGAAGCGCCCCATTCATGGAGATATCCGGCCAGGATCCTGCTGTTGAATTCAATGATGTTGCCGGGCTGGACCGGCTCGCCGGGCTGGACAAGTTCACTGCCGGTCGGGATGACAATGACTTGCGGCACTCGCCTGACCTTGACCGTGTTGACGTCGGTTGCAAGCATGGCGCCGATGTCGATCGGGCGGATGGTGTGGCCTTCCGGCAGGATGAGTTCTGTTGTGACGATGTCCTCGCCAATGGTCCTGACATGCTGCCAGGGCGGGACAGCGCTGATGATTTCAACCGTTTCTTTGTCTACCTGATGGACATCCTCGATCATGATAACGGCATCATAACCTTCCGGGATGGCATTGCCGGTATTGACAGGAAGGTACTTCTTTGATGAAAGATGGACCGGGTGCGCTTCGCTGGCGCCGATCGTGTCTTTGAAGCGGACCGCTATCCCGTCCATGGCAGCGGCGTTGCAGAACGGTGAAGACCGGCGCGCATACACCGCTTCTGCGGTAATGCGGCTTAACGAGTCGTCAACGGGAATCTCTTCATCCGAAAGCGGGGAGAGAAGACCATGTTTGAGAAGGGCTTCATCCCAGCGGGAAAGCGCCTCGGAAAGAGGCGTATTGTCGAGGTAGATGTTTTTGGGGTTCATGGTTCAGGGTTTAGGGATCAGGGGTTAGGGGTCAGGGATCAGGGGTCAGGGGGGCTGTTATGACATCTGCCTTCTGCCTTTTGCCTTCTTACTTCTGCCTCTGTGTCTTTGTGCCTATTTTTTTTAACTCCTCGGCAACCGCCTTGCTGAACGATTTGATCGTGTAGGGTTTGCTGATGAATCTGCCTGCGCCGAGTTTGAGCGTTTTTTTGACGTCTTCACTTTCTGAGAAACCGCTGGCAATGATCGCCTTCTGGCCGGGGTGCAGCTTGATGATCTCTTCGTAGGTCTGTCTTCCGTTCATGCCGGAGCCCATGATCATGTCGAGAATGATAAGATCAACGGTGTGGTCCTTGAGATACTCCACCGCTTCCTCTCCACTGGCGGCAACTTCGACCCTGTAGCCGAGGTCCGTGAGTATCTGGCCGGCAATATCATGCTGCAGCGGTTCGTCGTCAACAATCAGGACCGTTTCACCGATGCCCTGTATCTCGCTTTCTTCGATCGCATCTTCACCTGCTTTCAGTTCATCTTGTGTCGCCGGGAAAAAGAGGGAGAAGGTGGTGCCGCTGCCGTCGCTTTTAACCGTGATCGCGCCTTTATGGTCCTGGATGGTATTCCAGACAAGGGTCAGGCCGAGGCCGGTGCCGCTTCGGCCTATTTTTTTCTTGCTGTAAAACGGTTCGAAGATATGGTCGATATCTCTTCTGGAGATGCCGGGGCCTGTATCGCTGATGGTGAGTGTAACATATTCGCCCGGACCAATGTTGAGATTTTTTGCCTGTGTCTCTTCAATATACAGGTTTTGGGTGGATATGGAGATAGTCCCTTCGGTCTTGAGTGCTTCTGCAGCATTTATCACCAGGTTCATGATGCATTTCTTGATGTGGATTTCAGAGCAGTGGATATTTAAAAGGTCGGGAGCAAGTTCTGTTTCGCAGGATATGTCTTGAAACGAGAGTTTCAGGTTCAGGCATTCAGGAGACTCCAGATATTCATTGACCAGTCTGTTGAGGTTGACGACTGTTTTTGTGCTTGCAACGCCTCGTGCAACAGTCAGTAGATCCGCGACCACCTCTGCCGCCCGTTTTCCGGAGTCTTTGATCGCCTGAATGGAATCCCGAAGGGGGCTGTCTTCAGGCAGTTTCATCAGGAGAAGATCCGGATAGCCGACAATGCCGGAGAGGATATTGTTCAGGTCATGGGCAACGCCGCCCGCCATCAGGCCGATCGACTCCATCTTGTGGGCCTGGTTCAGTTTCTTCTCGAGTTTTTTCTTCTCTTCCTCCGCCAGTCTGCGGGCAGTGATGTTCCGAGCGACCTCGATAAAGCCGGTAAATTCTCCTTTGTCGTCGAACTGCGGCACGGTGATGTTTTCCCAGTAACTCTCGCCGACAAGTTTCATGCCAGGATGATGGACGATGCCTGACTCAATCTCTTTGGAGGCAAAGGTCCTCTTGGACGGACAGTCAGCACATGTTTTCGTATTGCCTGCCAGGGCCTCGTAACAGTATTTCCCAACCGCGTCCGGGTGGATTCGAAGGACTGCCTTGTTGGCCCAGAGGATCTTTCGTTCTGTGTCAGCGAGGAAAATCAGGTCCGGCGAACTGTCCAGGATCGTTCGCATCTTTGTCTCACTCCGGCGAAGACTCTCTTCTCGTTTTTTTATCTCCTCCGTCATCCGGTTTAAGACATTGTTGAACAGCTGCAGTTCGGTAATATTGGTTTGGATATCCTGTCTGTTGAAGTCGCCTGCGGCGATCTGGGCGGCAATCGTCATCATTTTTGCCATGGGAAAGGTGACAAGCCTGGTCAGGAGGAAGGCAAGGAAGATCGATGCACCCCAGATGACAAGGCCCATGAGGAGAATTTTTTTCTTTATGGCAGTGATTTCATCCGCGATTTCTTGTTTGTCATAGGAAATATAGACCCAGCCGACAATGGTACCGGACGCCTTGATCGGGGCATGGAAGAGGACGGTCTTACCTTCTTTGTCTGTTTCATGAAAGTGTGAGATTTGCATAGTGCTCCGGACTTCTCCGATAAAAGGATGGTCCATGTCATAGTAGGAAAGATCATGCTTATAGGTCTCGCCCAGTGTGTCAGCGTTTGAGGAGGCAATGACGATTCCGTCCGGGTCGGTGATGGTCAGGCTCTGACCATAGTGGGCCGCGGCCTGAAAAGATTTCACGGTGTGCTGCAGTGAAGCGAAATCTTCGGAAATAAGAGAGTCAAGGGTGATCAGGGAGATATAGGCGGCCTCGTCCCGGCCGTGGTGGGCAAGATGCTCGATCGCGCGTTTCCTGAACTCATTGGTGCTTAAAAGGGTCAGGACGGTCGTGGTCGCAAGGGTGATGAGCGAGAAGGTAAGAATGAGAATCGTTCGTAATTTTATAGAGGTAAGGGACATTCGATTCAGTCGGTTTTGTCAGTCTCTTAATCAGAATTCACCGTCGTGGAACTGTTCCGGGTTTCCGGTGTTCGCAGACGTTCGAATACTTCGTGCGTTACCTTCTTAAAGCCCTTGATGCTGAGGTTTTTCAGAATAGCGGCCCCTTCCGGGGTATATCCGGTGATGGAAGCAAGGGCTTTTGTAATATCCTGTCTCAAGTGCGGACCCATGTCCGGGTGGACCGCAAAGGGAAACTGGGTAATCTCTGGAGTGGTAAAGAGAATATCAAGTGTTTCTTCCCAGTTGGCAAATTCCTTGTTATTCAAGGTGTCAAGGCGGGTGGCGCCGGCATCGCTCTTTCTGTTTAAAACGGCGTAGACAACCGAATCAGCCCTGCCGACAAAGTTGAATTTGATCTCTTTTCCCGTATCTATCCCGTGTTTTTCCAGTTCCTTTTTTTGTAACTGAAAGCCGGCCTTTGTTTCCGGCGAAACCGCGGCGATCTTTTTCCATTTCAGTTCTGAAAGTTCCTTGATTCCACTGTCTTTCCGGACCAGAATCCCGCCATGGAAGGAAGGATGCCCCCTGATAATCGCCACATACCCTGCCGTGTCATGGGCCTTGAGGTAATACGGATAGCCGAGAAAAATAATGTCGTAGTTCCGTTCAGAAACCCTGTTCATGAATTCATCAAAGTCGGGAGCAGTGATAACCCGGACAGGGGTCTTGAGTTCTCTTGTCAAGAGTGATGCGATCGGCGCAAAGGTCTCAAGAATGACCCTCGGGGCTTTATAAGGGAGGACGCCAAGTCGCAAGGATTTCTTATGGGATTCAGCTGTAATGGCATGGCTCGGCGCCAGGAGAACGGAAAGAAGAAAGAGAAGAAGGAATGGTGTATGCAGCCGTTTCATGAAGATTCCTTTCCGGTTTGATCTGCTCAAATAACTTTGAACCCAGAACCTGATAAATTAGTGTATACAGAAAATGAGGCTTGAATCAAGTTTAGTTTGCAGTGCTGTAGAGCCGGACAGTGACTTCTTCTCCCTCATGAAATCCCTGCAGGGATTCTTCGATGATAATGTAACCGTCTGCCTTGACCATGGTGGAAAGGGCGCCTGATTTGCCAAGGACCGGATGGGCCGTAAATCTCGCCCCGTCTTTTTTTACCTGGACGCGGACAAAATCGGTCCTGCCGGCTGCGGAGTTGAGGTTTCTGGCGAGTCTTGCGGTCACAGTCGGAAGGGAAGGGAGATGAGATGGTGTTCTTCCCTGATAGTGGTGGATTGCCGGGCGGACAAAAAGATCAAACGAGACTGCGGCGGAAACAGGATGGCCTGGAAGGCCGAAAAGGGCCGTCTCACCTGAAAAGGCAATGATAACAGGTTTTCCAGGCTTTACAGCTACCCCGTGGACAATAATCCCGGGTTTGCCGAGCCGGTCAAGGACTTGTTCTCCCATGTCACGGACGCCGACCGAACTGCCGCCGGAAAAGAGCACGATGTCACAGGATTTCATGGCCTTTTGGATGGTTTCGGAAAAGGTCTTTTCATCGTCTTTAATGATGCCGTATGAGACCGGGCGCCCTCCTGTTTCACGGACAAGCGCGGCAATGTTTATTCCATTCATATCACGGATCTTTCCAGGCGGAGGTTGTATTGTGTGGGAGACAATTTCATCGCCGGTTGAGATCACCGCCACCCGAACCTGTTTGCGGACAAAGAGCCCTTCAACGCCGATACCGGCGAGAAGACCGAGGTCCTGCGGTCGCAGCAGATGTCCGGCAGGCAGAAGAGGGGCGCCTTTTCTGACATCATCACCAGCGGCAATGACGTTCGATCCAATAGAGACCGGTCGTGTCACCTCGATCATCTTGTCATCCACCCGAACCGTGTGCTCAAGCATCACCACCGCGTCAGCGCCTGGCGGCATAAAGCCGCCGGTGGCGATCTTATAGCATGTTTCGGAAGAGGGTCCTTGCTTCGGTGTAGCGCCCATCAGGACCTCGCCGGAAATTTCAAGATAGGCGGGCAGGCTTTCCGTTGCCCCAAAGGTGTCGGAAGCATGCACTGCATAGCCGTCCATTGTCGAGCGGGGGTGCGGTGGAAGGTCTTCCGTGGAACGAATTTCCCGAGAGGTGGTCCGATGAAGAGAAGATTCCAGCAGGACCTTTTCCTCATCGACGCAGGGGATGGACTGAAGTTGTTGCTTGAGGACTTCAAGGGCTTGTGCAAGAGGGATGGCGCCGCTTCTGCCGAGCATGTCTTTTATAGTATGCATGGTGGGTTGTTTATAGTTTTATTCGCAACGGATGCGTATAGATGTTCATCCTGTTCCTGCGGACAAAGCCGATAAGGGTGACGCCATGGTCTTCTGCCATGTTTATCGCAAAGCAGGTCGGCGCTGTCCGCGAAACAAGCACCGGGATACGGTTGCGGACGACCTTGGTCATGATTTCTCCTGAGATCCTGCCGCTTGAAAGGAGGATCTTGTCATCAAGAGGAATCCAGGCCAGAAATGCCTTGCCGATCAGTTTATCAACGGCGTTATGACGTCCGATATCCTCGGCAAAAAGAAGAATATTGTCCTGGTCGGTAAGGGCTGCGCTGTGAACGCCGCCGGTTTTTAAAAAAAGATCGGAGAGTTTTCTGAATTTCCGCATAAGGTTTTGAATCTTCTCCGGAGAAAGATGCACTGTATCGTGATCACGGGGCAGGGAGATGAGATCCTTTGCGTCAGTAAAGGTAACACCGTGTCCGCAGCCCGAGGTGATCGTTTTTTTGTGAAAACGGGAGTGCATATCCGTGGGCAGGTCTTTGAGTCCAATCCGCACGGTTGCTTTTTTATCGTCAACATGAATGGAAAGAAGAGACTCGCGGCTTTCAAGAAGACCTTCGGAAAGAAGAAAGCCAATTGCCAGGGCATCGAGCTCATGTGGCGTACAGAGCAGTGAAACCAGAGGTTCGTCATTGACAACAAGCGTACACGAACTCTCCGCTGCCACCGGGTCGATACGGTCTTCGGCCCGGTTTCCCTGCACACGGATGATGAGTATGTCGCTCGAAGTGGTGGTCATTGTTTCGTTTCAAAAACAGCCGAGCTGACATTTACAGATTTTTATTTTGAGTTCGTCTGCAACCTGGCCTATGTCACGTGAAGGGACATTGAGTTTTTTTGCCAGGCCAAGGGCTCTCGCACAGGGGATTCTGTTGTCATGCACGAGAGCTGCAAGTTCTTCGGCGATCTGTTTTTTTGTTTCTTTGGAAAGAGAGGTTTCTGTTTTCATAGTGATTTAGAGGTCAGGGTTTATGGGTTAGGGGTCAGGGGTTAGGGGTCAGGGGTTTAGGGGTCAGGGGTTGATTGTGACAGTGTACCATAGTTGGAAAGAAGCTTAAACCTCGAACCTTATTCGAGATCTTCTTTGGTATTCACGTTCCGCCAGCAGGGTTTCAGGTGTTCGGGGGGAACGGGTGTGTTTACCTTTGAGTGAGAGGCAATGGCGCTGGGCCGAAAATTATTGTGAGCAACATGTTCTTCCAGAAGGGGAAGGGCGCGGAAATCGTACCAGGCCAAAAGCGGCTCGCAGGTGTTTTTCGTAACACTCGGCAGCGTT
>DAOVSZ010000006.1 GCA_030627725.1 Desulfobulbaceae bacterium | reverse complement strand
GCTGACGACCAGATCACCAAGCCGGAGATCGATAATATTGTTGAAAGGATTCTTGGCTGCCTCCAGAGAATGAAATAGAAAACCTAACGAAACATTGTCGGCCTTGCAGATTTGCGTTAGATCAGACCGATCTCAGCGAGCATTGCCTTGGCAGCGTCAAACAGCGTGTTTTTCCCTTCTTCAGTCCGTGCCTCGACGTAGAACCGCACTTTCGGCTCTGTCCCTGATGGTCTGATCATTATCCAGCTGTCATCCTCAAAGATCATCTTGCGGCCATCAATGGCAATCACCTTCTTGATTTTTTTGTCGATACCGCCAATCAATATTGAACTTCCTTCATCGTATTTTTGGAGTATGGCAAGGGTCTCTTTGAGTTCATCGCCCTGCTGGCTGACCACAACGCCGTCGCGGTCCGGAAAATAACTTCCATATGCCTCTTTCAGGTCGACAAGGTATTCCCCGAGATTTTTTTTAAGATGCATAACCATGTCCATGGCTGCAAAAAGTCCTATGTAGGCGTCTTTTTCAGGGGTGTGACCGGTCATTGAGATGCCGTCTGACTCCTCAAAATAGACAAGGGCTTTATTGATGACCGGTTTGAATTCCTTGAAGCCGACCCGCGGTTCAAAAACTTCCTCTCCAAATGATGAAGCAAGCGCATTTGCAAAATTGCTCGTTGCTACGGTTTTCGCCACCATCCCCTTTTTCTTTTTAACTTCATGCAGGTAATGATAGCACATGGCGCCGAATTCATTCATGCTGATTTCGTTGGCGCCGTCAGTAAATCTGATCCTGTCAGCGTCCGGATCGATAATAACTCCGAGCTTCAAAGGCTCCTTTCTCATTGCAAGGGTCTGCTTGACCATGACCATATTGGCAGCTGATGGTTCCGGCGCGATACCTCCGAAGGTGGGGTCGGAATCTGAACGGATATGGATAAGACGGTCCGTTTCCTGGTCATTGAAAAGTGACCGAATATGCACTCTGCTGGCGCCATGCACACTGTCTACGGCAACAACAATATCTTCAGTGGCGATGAACTCCTTCACGATGGCGTCATAGTCTATTCCATGAGAAGAACACCCCTTTCTGACAAGATTTTTCCAGGAATCAAGGGCGGAAAAGGGCTTTACCAGTGATTTGTCAGGGTTCAAGGATATTTCATTTCCTTCCGAGATGAGTTTTCTTGCGTTTTCCGTGATCCGCGTCGTCAGGATAGATGATGCAGGCCCTGCATCTGCGGCATTGTACTTATATCCGGCATAATCAAGTGGATTATGGCTCGGGGTGAGGTTGACGGAAAAAGCGGCATGCAGGTCGAGCATGGCAGCGGAAAGAGCGCCTGTTGTGGACTCGCCGGCAAAATGGACTGTAAACCCGTTTGAAGTAAGAACGTCTATAACGCTCTGTGCAAAAAAATCACCACCGAATCTGTTATCATAACCAACAACGCAACCGCGTCTCCGGGCTTCTTCAAGGGTCTGTACGCCGAGAGGGTCAGTCAACTCTGAAGATGACGATAATTCCTGATATAAGGCGATAATAGCAAGGGTAACCTGTGCAATCGACCGGCAGGTGATGTCCTTGCCGATAATGCCTCTCCACCCTGAGGTGCCGAAACTCACCTCTCGAATCGGATTTGATCTGTTGGTTATGATTTCATCTTTTATAAGGGCATATACCTTATCGATTTCACGCTGTATCGAAACATATCCAGGGTCACCCACTGTACAGGTTTTTCTTTTTGCAAGCAGGTCTCTGATCAAGGCGAAATAATCACTTTCAGCATGATTCCCAGGGACAATGTGTTTTGCAGAGAGCGGAGAGAACGTATCGTTAGTCTTGCTCATGGATTTTCTCCTTATTCCGGCAAACAGGAAGTTCAGGTTATGGTCAGCGGTTTACAGAATTTATACCAATTTAGGTGGAGCTAAATAATTGCAAAAAAAATACCATGTTGTAACTGCTCAGCAGTGCCCCAGATGTGTGCAAGCAGGATGGTGAACTATAGTAGTCCTATGTGAACCAGCCTGATCGCGTGCAGATGGGGTGCTGCTGAGCAGTTACCAGAATTTATACCATATTTTTTACCCTTATTTCAAAACATCTCCAAAAAAAAACGGCTTCTGTCATCTTCATGACAGAAGCCGTAAAAAGTTATAACTATTTAAGTGAGTAGTTATTTATGTATGTCGTGCGCGGTGTTATGGCAGTCGCCACATATCGGATGCTTGGCATGCATTGACGGGTTATGCGGCGCATCGCCGTGACATTCCTGGCATGTCATTAACTGGGCATGAGACGGATGACATTTTGCACATGTAAGGAAGGTGTGTTTTGTCTCGTTGTCTCTCAACTCGTTAAAGGGAGTCTCGTGGCATCCTGCGCAGAGCTGATTGTTCTGGGTGACAGGATAAACGATATTGGTCGGTGTATGAACAGGGTGACATTCCATGCAGCCAGGTGCCTCCATGACGACCATCGGGCTGTGGTTATCATGACATTCGGAGCAGGCCGGTATGCGGCCGTGCTTTTCCGAATGGCAGGAGGAGCATGTTTCGTCGGTATGTCTGCTCGGCTGCCCTTGGAGAAGTCCATTGATGTCAGTGTGACAGGACCGGCACAGAGACTCTAACCCGTCCGGATCCGGCATAGCGTTCAGCGGCTGATGCGGGTCCTGATGACAGTTGATACAGGCATTCACCTCAGGGGCTGTGCCATGGAAACCGGATTCATGGCACTGATCGCACTTGGGCATGATCTCAGCGTAATTATTCTTCAGCGGGTTATAGGCGTGAAACTTTTCATGGCAATCCGTACAGGTGACATCCTGATGTTTATCTCCATTCTCTTTCAATCTGGTGAAATGAGAAAAATGACACTGTCCACACTCGGAGACAGTGAGTGGTTCAATATCAAGGTTGTAGATATTGGCTTCCGCTGTTGACTGCCCGTTTACGTTCATTCCAAAGAAAATCCAACAGAATCCAAGCGTTGCGATAAGACCTAGTTTGTTTTTGAGCATAATCCTCTTCCTCCACTCCTGTTTGTTGAGGTGTATAATCATTCTCTTAATAATCACGGCCACATACTGTGTATGAGACCGTGATGTTTTTTGCTTGATGGTTGATTATTTTACAAGATTATGTGCATCGAGATGACATTCGAGGCATTCCGGCATTTTCTTGTGAGTTGTCTGTGAATGCGGTTCTCCATGGCAGGTCCGGCAGAGCGGAACATTCGGATGCTCTCCACGATGACAGAATGCGCATGTAAATGTCTGATGTTTTGTTCTGGTTTGTTCCATTAATTCACCGACTTCCTCATGACATGCCGTACAATATGGTCTGGGTGTCGTCATTGGATATTCGATCATCAGAGGACTGTGGACCGGATGACAGGCAAGACATTCAGTTGTTGTCTGGCCGGCAACATGAGGTTCGTGGCATTTGGAGCAATCAGGAATCAGGCCGTGGACGTTATGACAGAATGTACAGGATACATCCGTGTGTTTGCTTGGGTTGTCCTGCATTTCAAAACCTTGGTCCTCGTGGCATGTCAGGCAGGGACCGGTTATATCACCGGCAATCTGGAGGTTGAGGGGCTGATGAGGGTCGGAGTGGCAGCCCATACAATTTTCAAGTTGATAATGGGCCTCTCCGGAATGGCACATGGAACATGCAGGGATGGCATTTGTTCCTTCCGGGGGATGCTCAACATGGCAATCAAGGCAGGTAACGTCGGTTTGATGCTTTTTGCCGTTTTCCTCTATGGATCGAGGTTCTTTCGAGTGGCATTTAATACAGTCTGAAGGCTGAAGAACGGCTGCTCCCTTGGCATCGGCGTTGTGAGTAAACACGATACACATGGCAGCGGAAAAAAACAGTGCACTCAGTAATCTTGTTAGCGACTTCGTATTCTTTTTCTGCATCACGTTTGTTCCTTCCTCAAGCTTGAATGTTTGTAGGGAATTGATTTTAAAAATGAATAATAATTCATTATCAGAATTGCGCTGTACTTGTCAAGAGTTAACTGGATAATTACATTTTAACAAGACAAAATTATTCGTTTTTATCCGGAGACAGATTTCTCTGGAAGTTTTCACAGAACAGTATAGAGAAATACCTATCGGTCGATCATTACAGCATTTCCGCCTCTTCTCTTGTCGCCGGCGCCGGACACGGAGTCGATGGCATGGACACCGCCAAAATAGAGGTCATGCCGCTTCCAGACATTTGTTGGAAAATATTCTGTAAGTTTTGTCAGAGTCTCCCCGGAAAAACCAGGTTCCATCTGGAGTGTCTCGCCATCCCAGTGCAGGCGGGGAGCCTCAACAGCCTGACTGATGTCCTGCCGAAAGTCAACATGGTTGCTGATCACCTGTGTGATTGCAGAACGTATTCGCTTGCTGCCGCCGCTGCCGAGTACAAGTTTGACCTCATTTCCCCTGGTGAGGATTGATGGCGACATCATTGAAGAAATTCGTACGCCCGGTTGACTGCTGTGAAAGCCGTCCGGGTGAAGGTCATCTTCTCCCATCATATTATTCAGCATGATGCCGGTTCCAGGCACGATATAACCTGAGCCCTCGCCGTTTGACGTTGTCATGCCGGCCACATTGCCTTCTTTGTCAACGATGCTCACGTGGGTTGTGCCTTTAGAAAATAAGCGCATTGTTTTTGATGTTGTTTTCCGCCAATGCTCGGAGAGCGCAAAAGAGTCTGCCTGGTCACCTTCTCGTCTGCGGTCAACCTCTTTCATCACGGATGCATGTGAAAAGAGATGGGCGAAAGAACCCCAGGAAGTTTCAGAGAGAGGAAGCTTTTCAAGATGCCTGAGGGCCAGGGCGATAAGTGTGCCTCCGAATGACGGAGGAGGATTTGTGATGAGGCGTCTGTCACGGTAGGTGCATTCAAGCGGTTTTCTTTCTTTTACTTTGTAAGAGGCAAGGTCTTTTATGGTCAGCAGGCCGTTGCCAACGGCCATATCATTGACGATTCTTTCAGCGATATCGTCTTGATAAAAGTTCTTCCCCTGGTCATGGGGAAGCGTTTCAAGAAAATCCGCATAGTCAGGATTTGTATAAAGAGTTCCCTCCGAGACATAGTTCCCATCAGGTGCATAGAGCTTTTTCCCTTCTTTGGTAAGGGTCATGATAGGCTTTAAGAGGCCCATGAAATAGGCCTGATGGGAAGTGAACGGAATTCCTTTCCTGGCCCTTTTTGCCGCGGGAGAAACAATCTCGCGAAGCCCGAGTCTGCCAAGACGTTCGTGGACATGGATGAAGCCCTTGAGATTTCCCGGCACTGCCACGGACCCCATGCCGATGTTAAAGATCTGTTCCGAGCCCGGGAAATGGACTGTGATCGGGAAGAAATGGGGTTCCAGGTTTTCTTTCGGCAGACCTAAGCCCGGGGTGTCGCTAAAAAAATCAAAAAGAACTTCGTCCCCTTTGCTCGTTCTGGCAAGGAGAAAGCCGCCGCCGCCAAGACTGGTGAGCGCCGGTTCTGCAACAGCCCCCATAAAGCCGGCGGCAATTGCCGCGTCAAAGGCATTGCCGCCTTTTTCTAAAATTTCAACAGCTGCGGCGCTGACCAGAGGATGGCCGGTTGCAACTATCGCTTTGCCTGAATTCAATTCCAGAAATCTCCTTGTATTTTTTTGATTATTGTCTTGAAATCTTTACATTTATTGTACATGGCGATCTGCCGGTGAGCGCTGGTGCCTCTTTGAATAACTTTTTCGATGGGATGCAATAAATCAAGGGTGGCAAACTCTTTCGCCTTTGGGCGTATCATTTCTAAAAGGTCCGTTGCCGCCTGGACAAAGGTGATAGACCTGTCTTCGGCAGGGGTGATATATCTGCCGTCAAGTCCGTATCGTGACGCCTGCCATTTATTGCTTGAGATTATTTCCAGATTCGGATGACCGGAATTTTTATCAGCCGCAAGTGTTGCAACAAGCGCCTGCACAAGTGCGGTCATGGAGATGATTTCTTCAAAACGTGACGGCAGATCGCAGATTCGTATCTCCACAGTGCCGAAATCAGGATGAGGCCGGACATCCCACCAGAGTTCACGGATGTTTCTGATAAAATCAGCGCGAATAAGAGTTGCAAGCAGCTCCTGAAAATTTTTCCAGCTGCCGAGATATTGCGGGATGCCGGAGCGGGGCAGGGCATGAAAGAGTCGTGACCGGTATGAGTAGAACCCGGTCGTCTCTCCCTGGAAAAAGGGAGAAGAGGTGGTCAGTGCAAGAAGGACCGGAAGATAGACCCGGATCGCATCGCAGACATGGACCGCGCTTTCAGCATCCGGCATACCGACATGGACATGGAGACCCTGGGTGATCATTCTTCGTCCTGCAACCTGGAGGTCGTCCATTATCTGTCCGTAACGCTCCCCGGGAGAGATGAGCTGGTCTTTCCGGTGCGCAAAGGGATGGAGGCTTGCCGCATAGACACGATACCCATTCTCTGCCGCAAGGGACTCGAGAAAATGACAGGTGGCAGCAAGATCCTCACTGATTTCACTCACATTGTCACAGACCGGGGTAAGGATTTCGACCATGGACTGAATGAATTCCTCCTTAATCCTGTCGTGAAAACGCTTCGGTGTCTTCTGAAGCAGGAAAGGAGCTGCCTGGGTTAAATTGAGTGTTTCCGCATCCAGAATCTGAAGTTCAAGTTCAACTCCCAGGGTATAGGGGCGGCTCTGTTGAAAGGTGGAAAGGTTCATTGTACTTTATTATTTCAATTCATTGATACGCGTTACGGTCGTCGCTGCCGCATGTGCCAGGAACGAAGCGCCGACCGTGAGGACCTTCTCGTTAAAATGAAAGAACGGGCTGTGTGCCGGGGCATTTTTATGCTCGTCATCCTTTGCCCCGAATCTGACAAAACAGCCCGGTATTCTTTCAAGGTAATAGGAGAAGTCTTCACCGCCAAGGCTTGGATGCGGCAGGCCGATGACTCCATGCGGACCGACGACCTGTTCTGCTGCGTCTTTGGCGATCGCGGTTGCCTCGGGATGGTTAATGATAGGTGGATATCCTTTGGTAATCTTTACCGAGGTCTCAGCGCCATAGAGGTCCTTCATCGAATCGACCATTCTTGTCAGCCCGCTGATAATTTTATTTCTGACTGTCGGCAGGGTTGTTCGTATGGTGCCTTGCAGCACAGCATGGTCTGCAATAACGTTGGCGGCGTTTCCGCCTTGAATTCTGCCGACTGTAACCACTGTCGGATGGGATGGGTTGACTTCTCGTGACACAAGGGTCTGAATGCTCATGACCAGAAGGCTGGCGACAACAATACTGTCAACCGTCTCATGAGGCTTTGCAGCGTGGCCGCCGCGACCTCTGATCTCGATATCGAAGCGGTCGGTGTAGGCGCTTATTATGCCGGGCTCCACAGCTATTTCACCCACCTTCAGATGACGGTCGATATGGCCGCCGAAGATCGCATCAACATTTTCCAGAGCGCCTTGCTTGATCATGTGACTGGCGCCGCCACTGTCTTCTTCAGAGGGCTGAAAGAGAAGAACTACATTGCCGGTGAGTTCGGTCTGCTTAAGAAGGGCGCCGGCCCCTAAAAGCATTGCCACGTGGCCGTCATGGCCGCAGGCGTGCATCACTCCAGTGTTTTTTGAAGAAAAGGAGAGACCGGTCTTCTCTTCAATCGGCAGGGCATCCATGTCAGCCCGGAGCGCAACCCATGGAGCTTCAGGGCTCTGTTTCCCGAGGGTTGCCACAATGCCGGTTCCGGCAATACCAGACCTGAAGGGAATATCCAGTTCCTTGAGTTTTTCCTTGATACGTTCAGCGGTGCGGAACTCTTTGAAACCGATCTCCGGATGCCTATGGAGATCACGTCTGATGTCACGCATCCACGAAAAGAGTTTTTTGTCCGGTTGATAGAGTGTTGACATGGAATAAAAAAATGTTTGTGTATTTAAAAATTATTGATAGGATCTATTTAAGGGTATAGTTATGGGCCCAGGGTTCAGGGGTCAGGGCTCAGGGTTCAGGAATAAAGATGCCGTATAACTGCTTCTGAACAGTTACCTTATTTATTATTTAAACAGATTTTGATGAAAAATATATAATAAAAACGCATATAAAAAAATGGGGCCGGGAACCGGCTTCTTGCATGAGACTCTTTTATGAGCATACTGACTGCATGGCATCGTTATACATACAATGGGTGTCCCATTTACGTTCACCCGGAAAGGCCGGACTGGTTTGTCCCGAGCAGGTCTGCAGATGATATCCTGATGGGGAGGAGTGGAAAAAGTGAGAGCCGGGTGGCAGGCGGCGCTGGTGAGGGGCAATTTTTCACTGCATCACGTATTCTGTCACAGCTTGAAGCAGGAGACAGCCCCCCATATACGGGAAGGGCTGACTCTCTCTCTCTTGATGGACTGAAGGAATGCTGGTTTCATCTCACGGATAGATGCAACCTTTCCTGCCGCCACTGTCTTTTTGGCGCTTCTCCTGGAAAAAGAAAGAGTCTCGGCAGCGATCAGTTGAAAAAAGGGATCAAAGAGGCCCGTGCCTTAGGATGCACACTCTTCTATTTCACCGGCGGTGAACCTTTTATCTATCCAGGCTTTCTTGACCATGTCGAAGAGCTCCTCGTTGATCCTGAGGTACATGTCGTGGTCCTGACCAACGGCCTTCTGGTGCAGGACTATGCTGAGAAATTAAAAGAACTTCCAAGGGACCGTTTTCATTTCCAGGTCAGTATGGATGGCCGTGCCGAGGCGCATGACAGGTTGCGCGGCAAGGGATGTTTTGATCGTCTTCTGAAAAATATTTCAATTCTTCGTACACTTCAATTTCCCATAACGCTTTCAATAGCTGTCAACCGGGAAAACATTGATGAACTTCATGAAATTGTCGCTGTTGCAGCTGCATTAGGCATTCATAACGTCCATTTCCTCTGGCATTTTGTCAGGGGAAAGGGCTCAATGGAGCAGTTTGTGCCCCCGGAAGAGATTGTGCCGGCGCTGATAAGTGCACAGGAGATTGGAGAGGAATCTGGTGTCAGCATTGATAATGTTGAAACGATCAGAAAACAGGTCTTCAGCGCTTCCGGCACACGATACGACCTGAGCAATACCGGCTGGGAGTCGATTGCCGTTGGACCTGATGCAAAGATCTATCCTTCTCCCGCCCTGGTGGGGATCTCAAAACTTGTCTGCGGTGACCTGGCTGACGGAATAGGGCATGTGTGGCGCACCAGTCCGGTCCTTACGGAAATTCGTCAGTCCACGCTTGTGGGCAGCCGTTACGAAAAGAATCCCCTGAAATTTCTGATCGGCGGTGGGGACATCGATCACAGCTATATGACGCGAGGGACATTTGTCGGTCATGATCCCTATGTTGAACTGTATAACTCCATCGCCCTCTGGTTAATCAGCAGACAGGCTGCACACTATCGTCAGCATGAGCAGTCCGGGATTGTCTTGAAGATGGGCGATGTCCGTCATGATTGCTCCGAGGGGGGGCGGTCGGTTGCCATGACCCATTGTAACTGCGTCATTTCTCTGCATAATGACCATCTCCATGGTTCGGTGAAGGAGTTTTATTCACGAGCGGCGAATGCGTCTAATCAGGACATAGCGAACCCGTTTGCGCCGGAGCAGTCGGCTGTGGATTTTATCCCTGATGATTCAAAAAAACGTTCCTACGGATGCGGAAGCCCGGTCCATGATGCTGATCTTAAAGAAGCGGAAACGGTGGTTGACCTCGGCAGCGGCAGTGGGGTGGAGTGTTTTATTGCCGCTGAAAAGGTCGGGAGAGAAGGAAAGGTGTTCGGCGTCGATATGACGGATGATATGCTTCGTCTTGCCCGTTCGTCACAGGAGGAAGTGGTCAGGAGACTCGGGTATGATAATATCGTGTTTACAAAGGGGTTTCTGGAGGACATTCCGCTTCCGGACAGTTCCGCGCATGTCGTTATATCCAACTGTGTGATCAACCTGAGCCCGGACAAGAGGCAGACCTTGCAAGAGGTATTCCGGGTCTTGAAACCGGGAGGCAGGCTGGTTGTTTCCGATATTGTCACTGAAGGACCCGTCCCTGTTTCGATAAAGAATGATGAACAATTTCGGGGAGAATGTCTTGGCGGCGCCCATATGCAGGAAGATCTTATGGCAATGCTCTCCGCTGCAGGGTTTTCCGAGATCAGGCTGATAAAGCGTTTTCCCTACCGGCAGGTCAACGAGACCAGTTTTTTTTCGCTTACATTCAGCGCAGTGAAGTCGTGTGCGAAAACAGCGAGGGAGGTCATTTATCGCGGTCCTTTTGGAGGGGTCTTTACTGAAGATGGGAAACTGTTGCTCAAAGGCAAAAAGACGTCCATACATCTGTCTGAAGCCGAGTCGGAAGATGGTTCCCTGTTTGTTTTGAATGACGCCCATGAAGTCACGAACATTAAAATGTCGGGAAATTGCTGTGGATTGCCGACAGAGCCGGTCCAGAATGTATCTGAAAAACTCTTCCGGATTGCCTCTCTGTCAGCACGGGAGCGTCTGCTGATTGACTGCATGGTGTGCGGCGATGAATTGGAGTATCATGTCAGTGAGATCTCAGTGTCCTGTTATTACTGCGGTATTCGGAGGAAAGCGAACGGAGTCTGCAGGTCCGGTCATTATGTCTGTGATGCCTGTCACCAAGAGGACGCATTGGCGGTTATCAGGCAGGTATGCACCTATACGGACGAAGAAGACATGATTACGCTTTTAAAAAAAATCAGGAGTCATTCCGCGATGCCGGTCCATGGTCCTGAACATCACGCTCTGGTTCCAGGCATTATCCTGGGCGCCTGGAAGGCGCGCGGAGGCACTATCAGCAGACAGGACATCCTGACCGGTATTGATCGCGGCAGCAACGTGCCGGGCGGTGTCTGCGGATTCTGGGGAAGCTGTGGCGCTGCCATTGGCGCCGGCATTGCCTTCTCGGTAATACTGGAAGCCACGCCGGTGACACCTTCCGCCCGTCAGATTGCCCAGTCTGTGACCGCAGCTGTTCTTACTCGGATTGCCTCGCTCAAGGCAGGTCGCTGCTGTCAGCGTGAATCGTATCTTGCATTAAAAGAGGTTGCCGCTATATCGGAGAATATTCTCAAGCCGTCGATGCTGGCTGAAGATCAGCTTATCTGTGAGCAGTCGCATCAGAATAGGGAATGTGTCCGTAAGAATTGTTTGTTATGGGAAGAGGTAAGCACACGGGTGCGGACATGAACAGAAAGATGATGGAAAAGATTGTTATTGTGGCAATCGGCATCTTTGCCGTTGCTCTTTTTCAGTATTTTGACCTGAGTCAGTATGTGACCCTTGCCTATCTCAAAAAAACGCAGGCACAGCTCCAGACGTTCTACGCTGAGAACAGGCTGCTTATGATGGCGGCCTATATGGCAATTTACATTACTGCAACAGCGCTGTCTCTTCCCGGAGCGGTCATACTTACGCTTGCCGGCGGGGCTGTCTTCGGCCTCTTTGTGGGGACTGTTCTGATTTCTTTTGCCAGCACCATCGGTGCGACGCTGGCATGTTTTGTGTCACGCTTTTTACTTCGTGACTGGGTGCAGGGTAAATTCGGTGACAAACTCGGCGTTGTCAATGAGGGCGTAAGAAAGGAAGGGCCATTGTATCTCTTTACCCTGCGACCGATTCCCGCCTTTCCTTTTTTTGTTATTAATCTTGTTATGGGGCTCACGGAAATGCCCCTGTTGACCTTTTACTGGATTTCGCAGCTTGGAATGCTGCCGGGCACCCTGGTGTATGTAAATGCCGGCAAAGAACTGGCAAGAATAAGCAGTCCGGGTGACATCATGTCACCCGGCTTGATCTTTTCTTTTGTAATTCTCGGTCTTTTCCCCCTTGTCACCAAGAAAGTTCTCGCCTTTTATAAAGGAAGAAAACTACAATAAATTCAAGATGATAGGGCTTTTTTTTTAAAAAAAATTAATTTTTTTTTAAAGTTACTCGCGTAATTGGACGATACAGTCGTCAAGGGGAATACTCAACGTGGGTAGAGAAACTCTCAATTGCCGGCAGTCTCATCTGGCTGCATCGATGTCCGGACCGTGGATCTGCGCCAGCTGTGCGTTGATCGGGCCCACCTGCTGCCGTTGCACTTCGGAAGAAGATACTGTCGTGGCCCCTCTTTCGGAATCGGAATGGCGGCTGATTCAGGCTAAGGCGCCTTGGACAGCCAAACTTGATTTTGTCGCAAAGGGAAAAAATTCATCCGTATTTCTCGCCCAGATGATACGCCTTTTCCCAACACAGGAAGAAGAAGTCTTGCGTGCTTTTCCCAAAGATGGTTTCCATTACAAGCTGGCCATGAATAAAGAGGGGAGATGTCTTCTTTTAGGCCCCAAAGGATGTCTGCTCCCTTACAATGTAAGGCCGTTATTCTGCAGGATGTATCCGTTCTGGATGACTACGGATCAGTTGCAGATTTTTGGCTATGCCGGCTGTCTGGCGATCCATGAGTTTGAGACGGTTCCTGAGTTGTGTGCGGCGATGCAGACGGGTCCTTCTCAGCTTCTTCATCTTTTTTATCAGATTTGTCTCGCTTGGGGAGTTCCCCCGCCCAGGCAATGTCTCTCATCTTGTGACTGATCAAAACCCCCATTCTTCCCTCCCTTGTTGTCCTCTTTTTTAAGCCTGATAATTCGCTTGATTTACGCAACAATAGTGCCATATATATTTTATATGGAAGTATGTCTTGTATGCGTCTGGGAGAGTTTTTTCTGTATCTGCTTGAAATTACAAGCAATTGCTGGGTGTTGCTTGTTGCGACGATTGGTTGAAAATACTTGTGTAAGGTGTGGCTTGTGATGGATTGAAAGGATTTGGAAGGAGATTTCTTCCATTTGAATAGGCAAAAAATACCAGGTGCCTGTGTGTACGCGTTCACAGGCACCGAATCTTGCCGCGATCAGGGAGTCCAACATAGCCGACTATAGTCGGTCTCCCTGATCGCAACAATCTCCGGCACCTGTGAACGCGTACAGAATGTGGGATAGAGGTGAGGTGGTCGTAGATGCCGTGCCCCGTGATCAGTCACTCACTCGTGTGTTCGTTGGAAAGTTGAGTCATATCTCCATGAGAAGGGTTGAGGTCTCATTATAATTTTCATAAAACTCACTGATAATGTCCTCAATGTTTTCCTGAAAATTCGGGATCTGCGGCAGGTCCTGTTGTTGTTCAAGATATTCCTGGGAATCGAATATTTCGATATCCTGAGAGGTTGAGTGAAATCCCATAGTTTCCACTATGGAGTTGGATAAGTGGACGATTCTGGTTGCAAGCTTCTGCTGTTTCGCCTCATCGCTCCTGTGATGAAACCCTACTGGTATTGTAATTTTTCCAGGCAGTCCCCAGGATTTCAAAAGGACCATGCCGACCTTGGCATGGTCCGTGTGCAGTGTAGACTGTTCAAAATGTATCGAATTTGAGGGGATATGCCGGTCTGTCTGATTATAGATTTCCGCTTGCAAGGGACGGTTCAGGATAACTTTGCCCACATCATGAAGGAGCGCTGCCGTGTAGAGTGTTGAAATATCCTTTGAGTTGGCGTGCCGGCCGATGATCTTCGAGAGAACGGCAGTGGCAAAGGAATGCTGCCATAATGAACCAGGTTCAAGATTGTATGCCTTTTGCGGTGATTTCAGGATCCCAACCGATGCGCTTGTAATGGCTATAAGTTTCACACTTTCCAGGCCGAGGCGGACAATGATGTTCTGAATTGAGGTGATTTTTTTCATATGTCCGAAATATGCGGAATTGGCAAGACGCAGCATATTTGCGGTGAGGTTCGGGTCCTGTTCGATTTTATTTGCTAATTGTGTAATATCGCATTCATCATCATGAGCAGTCCGCAGCACCTCAAGGGCGATCTCGGGACAGGGGACGAGTGATGAGACATTCTTGATATATTTTTCTTCTATGCTCATGATATTTCCGTATTACGCTGCTTTCGGGAGCTGTGTTGCCTGTTTTTTCAGCCGTTTGATTTTTTTTCGTAACCTGTCAGTAGTCTTCCTGTCCTTTGCCTCTTTGGCGGCCTTTTTCTCTTCACGGAGTCGGCTGATCATTTCTTTCGCTTCTTTTGCTGAATGTGCTTTTCCCGAGGAAGGGGCTGATTTTTTCGCCTTTTTTGCGGCAGATTTGGGTGGTTTTTTGACAGTCTTCTTGTCATTTTCGACTATTCCACGGTCATTTTTAATGAGAGTCAGCAGCTCATCTTTCTTCATTGCATGAACGCCTGTTACCCCTTCAATGTCTTTAGCGATCTCACGTAATTCCTTGACCGTCATTTTGTCCAGGTCTTTTTCGTTTTCACTTGCGACGCTTTTTGTCTCTTCTGACATATCTTTCTCCTGAGATTAGTGATTATCCGGAAAACTTTCATATACTATACTATACTATTCAAAATATGATGTCAGAGACTCTTTTGTCAAGCTGAAACGTAACTATATCAGCAGCACTCCATCCGCTCATTCGCTGCGCTCACCAGCTGCACACGATCAGGCCTTCTCAAATAGCCAACTATAGCTCGGCACCCTGCTTGTGTACATCTGAAGCACTGCTGAATAGTTACGGGATGGAGTTTAGGCCACGTTTGCTGCTCCACCTGAATAGTTACGCTGAAACAATCTAATCGTTTTCAGCGGAATCTTGACCTTTGCAGCGCTCTTTGTTCAGCCAGTCGAGTTTGCTCCATAAACCTTGCAGAATTTTTACCTCACGGTCCGTAAGGCCGGAACGTCCGAATATGCGTCTGAATGAACGAAGGATATGGTCCGGGTTCTGAGGGTCCAAGAAGCCGATTTCAAGAAGCGTTTTTCTCATGTGTTGAAACATGATTTCAAGGGTCTTCCCCTGGCAGCGCTCTGTTGCATCAGTTGGTAGTCTTGTTGATGCAATCAAATTTTTTGATATCTCGTAGAGGCAGAGGGTGACAGCCTGAGCCAGGTTCATTGAAGGTAGATTTTGATGAGTAGGAATGGTGATAAAAAGCTGGCAGAGATCGAGTTCTGATGTGTGCAGACCATTATCCTCCCTGCCGAATACAAGTGCAATTTTTGCATCTGCATGGAGTTGTTTCGTATGACTGCAAACCATTTCAGGAACAATGCATTCTTCCCGGTACTTTCCAAATCTTCGAGTTGTTCCGAAAGCGATATGGCAGTCTGCAAGTGCGGACGCAAGATTGTTGAAAATCGTTGCCTTTTCAAGAAGAGGGCGGGCGTTGACGGCCATATCGGTTGCGTCTTTGCTCAGGTGGTCGACCTGGGGATTGACCAGGCGAAGGTCGACAAAGCCAAAGTTCATCATCGATCGGCAGACCGAACCGATATTAAGTCCGCCTTGGGGCTCAACAAGAACAATACAGAAATTTTCAGGGAGCATCATAGTGAGGCGCTTATAGTTTTCTTCGATTTTAAAATTTTTTTATTGTATAATTTTTTATCAGCTATCAATTATCATTACAACTGACAATATCATGAAACTCCTGACCTTTGCCGGAATCCTCGTAGCATTTGTTCTCTTTCTGCTGCTTTTTCAGCACAAGATGATTTATTTTCCCCGTGTGTATGGTACGGAACCAGCGAGTCTGCTCCGGGTAAGAGAGATCGTTTATGAAATATCAGCAGGTCGACAGACGGCCTTTTTTGTCCCTCCAGAGCAGAAAGAGCCTGCGGGATTAGAGCGGTTGTGGGTTGTCTTTGGCGGCAATGCGTCATTGGCTCTGGACTGGCATGACTTTGTGATGCGGTATCCTGACAAGAATGCCGGGTTTCTGCTCATCGATTATCCCGGTTATGGCAAATGTGCCGGCAGCGCCTCGCCGGATACGATTCAGGAGTCTGCTGAAAAGGCAATGCGCTCCCTTGCTCACCACCTTGAAATCGACCATACTGCGCTGTGTGAACGTCTCAACATACTGGGGCATTCGCTTGGCGCTGCCGCCGGACTTAATCTGGCTGCAGTTTGTCCGGTGGTGAAACGTATCGTCCTCATAGCGCCATTTACGACCATGCGTGATATGGCGGTAAGATCTGTCGGGATCCCGCTCAATTATCTTCTGATGCACAATTTTGACAACAGGGCTCGGCTGTCAGAACTGTCGTCACATAAAAATCCACCTCGCCTGACCATTATTCATGGAGACCGGGATAACGTCATACCCGTAAAAATGGGACGAAAACTGGCCCGGGAGTTTCCTGGTCTGGTTGAATATGTAGAGATCCAAAATGCTGATCATAACGGTATTATCGATGGAGCGGAAAAGCAGATTTTTTCAGCAATGATGAAAGAGTAGCCGGCTCAGGTCGAGACGCGGTTGCGCCCTTTCTTTTTCGCCCGATACAGGGCCTTGTCCGCTGCCTTGATTACCTCGGATGTCTTTGTCTGTTTCTCGCCAGGTGATGCAACTCCGATACTGATTGTAACAGATACCTTCTTCGGCTGTCGTCTCTTCCTTCGTTTTTTTGGTTTTTTTTGAGGCCGTAATCTGCCCCTCAGGCAGAATTTCGATGAACCGATCGCAGTTCTGAGCTGTTCCAGGCTGGGAATGACTTCTTCTCTTTTTTTGCCGGGGAAAAGCACGGTAAATTCTTCCCCGCCATACCGGTATGCCTTTCCTCCGCCACCAACACGGGAAATGTGCGATGCGACCATGCACAGGACCTGATCGCCGACATCATGCCCGTATCTATCGTTGAATTTTTTAAAAAAATCTATGTCAAGCATTGCGACTGAATATCTGCTTCCGAGTTTCATCAGATCTTCATTAAGGGCGCGACGGCCTGGCAGTCCCGTAAGTTCATCATGAAAGGCCATTCCATAAGCGGTTTCGATAACCGAAAGGGTGAGAATAAGACCCGCGGTGCAAAAATAGAGCGTGGTCACAGCAGGAGCGCTGTCAGAGTGAAAGGCAATGAAAACTGCCGGAAGGGACCAGAAAAAACCTGAGGCAACCGGGTCTTTTCTGGAAAGCGCCTTAATGGCAAACACTGAAACAGTGAACAAAAAAAGTATCAGAGCGGTCTGCGGGATGGGTGTTTCCAGGGGGAGGGGAAGAGCGTGGAACCTATATGCCGCCTTGGCAATGATCTCAGGCCGAAAGGAGATGAGAAGAAAGACCGCGAGGGGCTGCAGCAGAATGAAAGCAAGACGCAACAAACCTCTTATGGTAAATACCCCCCTCTCTCTAAAAAGAAAAATGAGCAGAAGGTCGAACGGAACAAGGATGGAAGCGGCATTAGAGATATGTCTCTCATATGCTGGAGAAAAGACGCCGGTTGTACTGAAGAAGATCATTCGTTCAGCAAGGATCAGGGCCAGGATGGAAAAGATCAGCCTGCTTCTGTTAAAACGCATGCCGAGAAGGATTCCAACACAGAAAATAATATACGGCAGAAATGAGGCAGCCCCGAGAAGCCATGCCGGGTATCTTTCGGTCTGTTCAAGAAAAACTGCAGCCCCCAGAAGGAAGCCGCCTGGGACAATAATCGAGATACATTTTCTGAGAGTATTGATGATGAATTGGTGGAGAGGACTGTGGGAAGATAGGGCCATGTTGCGATTGGTTTTTTTGCGTCTGCTTGGTTAACTCATGGAGAGTAACAGTCTGAAATCGTAAACTTTAGAGTGTGAGGAACTCGTAAAATATATCATGCCGCGGTAATTATTCCACACATAATTTTTTTTGAAGTTTGCATTTATCTTGTTTTTGGGGCATACTCGGTAAAGTATACGTACAGTGTCTATAGGTATTCTGGTTGGTGGAAGTTGTTTTTATCTCTGTTGGGATGACACAATAACCAGGCTGCATGGGTAAGCTAACTCTTAAAAAAATACTAAGGATTATTTCAGGATGAACAGCAAACGAACAAAAGCAGAGTCTCGGAAACGAGTAACGGAACAAAAAAAGGCCCGGACAGAACTGGAGGGGCTTGTCGCCAGTCTGACAAAGGTGGCCGAGAGGCACAAGGAGACCTCAAAAGAATTGCGATTGAGTGAGAAAAGATTGCAAAAGAGGTCGGAGAGTCTTCAGGAAGCCAATATCGCCTTAGAGGTCTTGCTCCGCAGGAGAGACCAGGAGAAGATTGAGTTTGAAGAAGAAGTTCAGGCCAATATTGCACGGATGGTATTTCCTTTTCTTGATAAATTAAAAAAGACAAAGCTCGACAATAATCAGATAGACCTTGTAGAAATTATCGATAAAAACCTCAAAAGATCATTTACATCGCTTGATGCACGGTTGCTTGTGAGTCTGGCAAGGCTTACACCCACTGAATTCAAGGTGGCCAACCATGTAAAGCAGGGGATGTCCACTAAAGAGATTGCCGAAACCATGAAAATCTCAAGACGGACAGTTGAGACGCATCGAGATAATATCAGAAAAAAAATCGGGATAAAGAAAAAAGGTGTAAATCTCCGTAAATTTTTGCTTTCTGTGTTGTGATACCTACTTTTTTTTACGTGTAATAGGCGGAAATACCGACTTGCTGTTTTTTGTATTTTTTGTATATGTACATTACCAGAGGTCCGGATGTGAATTTCCGTGACAATATTTCACGTGACAATATCTCAAATACAAAAGGTAACTTCGATATGTCGAAAGCGAAAATTTTGATTGCTGAAATGAATAAAGGCATTGCGCATGACATCAGATATCTGCTTGAAAAAGAGAATTATTCCGTAGTAGGTCTTACCGCCTCCGGGAGTGCGGCCGTTAAAAAGGCAAAGTCATTACAGCCTGATCTTATGTTTGTTGGTGTTCAATTAAAGGGTAAGATTGACGGTATTGAGGTTGCTGCCCGGGTCCGTTCGAATTCTGATATCCCTGTTGTGTTTATTTCCTCGGAAATGGACAACAAGGTCCTTCCTCAGGCTCTTGCGACAAAGCCTGCCGGATATCTGGTTACACCTTTTGAAGAGAGAGATGTTGTGTCAGTCGTTGAGGTAGCTCTTTTGAAAGCAGAGCTGATTCGCCGCATGAAAGAGCGGGAATCGTGGCTCTTTACGACAATGAAGAGTATCGGAGACGGTGTTGTCGCAACTGATCCGGAGGGCAGGGTTGTTTTTATGAACCCTGTTGCCGAGGCTGCGCTCGGCCTGAAAGAAAATGATGCCTTTGGCAAAGAGTTGGCTGAGATCTGTTATATCTATGGCAAAAGTAATGACGAGATCACACCTGTTGATCCGATCAGTATCGCCATGAACGAGAAGAAGATCATTCGGCTTCCTGAAGATATCTATCTGCAGGCTGCTGATGGCGCTGAAGTCCCTATTCAGGACAGCGCCGCTCCTATCTATGATGAAGATGGGAAGATTATGGGTGTTGTGTTTATCTTCAGTGATATCAGTAAACTGAAAAAGACGGAAGAAACCTTGAAGCGGCGCCGGGACGACCTGCATACGTTAAATCAAGAGCGCTCCGATATCCTTGCGCATTTAAAAGATGAGTCGGGCAAGCTGCGTGAGACCAATATAGCCCTTGAAGTCCTGTTGCGACGAAGAGACAAGGAGAAAGAGATATTTGCAAAAGAGATCCGCAACAACGTGTCGGAGCTTATTGAGCCTTATCTTGAAAAGATGAAACAGGGTGGGTTAACGGGGATACAGAAGGACTACCTGTATATGATCGAGGCCAATATGGAAAAGGTAGTGTCCCCGTTCAGGCGCGGTCTTCTGCCTAACTGTGAACGGTTTACCCCCACTGAATTCAAGGTTGCGGATATGATCAAGCGGGGAAAATCATCAAAAGAGATTGCGAAACTCTTTGATATGTCTTCCCGGACGGTTGAGACGCACCGGGACAATATCAGAAAGAAACTCGGGATCAAAAACAGAAAGACCAACCTTCGAGAGACCCTTCTCTCGATAATTTGATTTTTATTCCCCCCTTTCCTTTAGAATTTTTCTCCATTTTATCAAACGATCGTTGATCACTGCCTCATATCCCCTGTTGGTCGGGTGATAATAGGTCGTTCCTTTTAACTCCTCCGGAAGATGTTCCTGGGCAACAAGCCCGTCCTTGTGGTCGTGCGCGTAGCGGTAGCCCTTGCCATAGCCGAGACCTTTCATGAGTCCGGTCGGGGCGTTTCTTATGTGGAGCGGCACAGGCAGGCTTCCGGTCCGGTCTATATCGTGTAAGACCTTGTTATACGCGGCATAGGTCGCATTGCTTTTTGGCGCGGTGGCAAGATAGATGACTGCCTGGGCAAGGGCCAGTTCTCCTTCCGGCGAGCCAAGGATGTGGTAGCTTTCACGGGCCGAAAGGGTAAGAGACAGGGCCTGCGGGTCCGCGTTTCCAACGTCTTCCGAGGCAAAGCGGATCAGACGCCTTGCAACATAGAGTGGTTCCTCTCCGGCGGCCAGCATTCTCGCCAGCCAGTACAGAGCGCCGTCCGGATCACTGTCACGCAGGCTTTTGTGGAGCGCGGAGATCAGGTTGTAATGTTCCTCGCCGTCCTTGTCGTATCTGAGGCTCTTGCGTTGGATCGCCTCTTCCGCCAGGGCAAGGGTGATGCTGCCGGTTTCCTCTGTGCCGTCCTCGACAAGAGAGCCTGCAATCTCCAGGCTGTTTAAGGCATTTCTGGCATCGCCGTCAGCCGTCATGATCAGATGGGTGAGGGCCGGATCTTCTATCTCGATCTTCTTTCCGCCAAGCCCGTTTTCCGTGTCATGGATTGCGTTCAGAAGTATAGTCCGAATATTGTCGGCAATGAGGGGATAGAGGACAAGGACCCGGCATCTGGATAGAAGGGGCGCGATTACATGAAAGGAAGGGTTTTCGGTCGTGGCGCCGATCAGGGTGATAAGCCCTGTCTCCACATGCGGCAGAAAGGCGTCCTGCTGGGCCTTGTTAAAGCGGTGGATCTCATCAACAAAGAGAACAGTTGCAGAAGGGTTTTTCTCCTGTCGATCTTTTGCCTGAGCGACAATCTCGCGAATCTCCTTCACGCCTGAAAGGACTGCGGAAAAGAAGACAAATTCTGCGCCGCTCGTCCTTGCAAGAATCTTTGCAAGGGTCGTCTTGCCGGTTCCAGGCGGCCCCCAGAGCAGGAGAGAGGGGAGATATCTCTTCCGCATCAGCCGCCGGAGGATTTTATTTTCCCCGAGAAGATGCTCCTGGCCGACAAAGGCGTCAATTGTGTGTGGACGCATCCGTTCCGCTAGAGGCGCTGTGTTTGTTGCGTGTGGAATTTTCATGAGTATGTAAAGTAAAATACCAGGGTAGGGGACAGCTTGCCAGATTTTTGTCGGCGCGGCACTTATCTATTGAAAATTTATACGATTTGCATATAGTTCATTGCTAGGGATATCGAAGGATTGCGGAAAAATAATTAAGACTGAACCGGGAACTCTAAACTCCAGAGGGTGAAATTCCATGAGTAAACTAGTGGATAACTATGACGAGGCGCACCTCTTAGTTTCTGCTGTGAGGGTGCTTGAATATAAAAAAAATCTGCCCCCTTCGGTTGATGATGTCTGCGATCTTCTTGAAAGGTCAAATGAATGGGGGAATCTGGTCGCCAGAAGACTTCGGGACAAGGGCATCATCCAGATCACCGAGACCCCCTTTACGACCAAGCTTTTCGTTAAAGAGCACCTGAAGATCGAGGAGATCGAACGGGGCAAAAAAACGACCAAGATCAGTGAGGAACTGGATAAATTCCAGCAGAGCAAGGGGAAGATCTCCTCAAAGGTCGAGGAAATCCAGGCCGGACTGAAAAAGAAAAGAAAGGACCTGTTTGCAGAGCTTGAGGAAAAGCTGACAAAGGAGAAGGAGTAACCCTGCAGAACTACTACGTAATTTTGCGTTAAACGCGGCTGCGCCGTTCTCGTGTCGACAGTTCCGCGCAAGGACAGGAAACCTTCCGGACAAAAGTGTGTCGGAAGTCAGGTAAAAAAACTATAGAATGTATTCAGGATAATATTGTATAATGTAATAAGGAGTATGTTTAAAGGTAAGCAGATAATATTTCCAGGGGCCTCCTCTATGCAGTTATTGCAGTTCGCGCGCGACCGGGTCTGTTGCAGACCCGCATTCTATGTTTGCACTGTTTTTTTTGTTGCTTGTGTACTTCTCGTTACATTTCACAACAGCCATGCCTCTCTTTATCTGGATTCAGCGCACGGCAGTACGACAATTGGTGTCTGCCTTGATGGTATCTGTGATGAGACCAGTGGCGGCGGGCATGGGTATGCCAGGGGAAATTGCGCCAACTGCCATGAAATGCATTCCAGCATGGATGGCAGCGAGCCGGCGCCTGTGGACGGCAATGCGTCCCCCTTTGCCTTACTTACCACCACCTTTAATCAGAGCGCCACTCCCGGCGCCTATGTGACCGGTGACGGCCTGTGCTTCTATTGCCACGGCAGCACCCATCAGTTGGTCAATACTATGGACAACCAGGACTATGCGGAGCTTTTCGGCGGATACGGCGGAGGTCCACAGACCATTCTTGCTGCGTTTAACCAGTACGATCATTCCGCCAGAACAGGGTCCAACCACAACCTGGAGGCGGTCCAGACTTACGCGGCAGCCAATTTTTCTTATTTTCACTCCAACTCGGATCCGTGCTCGGCCTGCCACAATGTCCATCTTGCCAAGGATTATAAAAACCATCCGAACACGGCCGGTTATTCAGCCATCTCACGGCCAACTGAGCATAATAACCTGTGGGGCGATGAAACCGATGAAAACATGGACGATGCCGCCGGCAT
>DAOVSZ010000301.1 GCA_030627725.1 Desulfobulbaceae bacterium | reverse complement strand
GCATCCAACAACATAAATGCCATCAGCGCCTTCTTCAAATGCTTTTAACAGTTCGTTCATCAGCAGTTTGCCGGTACAGACCAGCCGGGTTATAGTCACATTTTTCGGGAAGCCTTCACTGACTAAGCCGGCCTGTCCTTCGGCACAGGACTGCTGGGATGTATAATGACAACAGAACGCTCGAATATCAGGGGTAAAATCCATCCGTATTTCTCCATTTTGGTTACCGGCTGCTGCCGCAGGCGGCAATCAACTGATCATCTTTGGCGCTATTCAACTGAATTGCCTGGGCAGGACATTCAGATACACAGATTCCGCACGCGCGACACTCCTCTGGGTCAATTTCTGCGTATGTATCGTCAATCTTCGGAATTCTCCAGGGACAGACCCTGACACAGGTCAGGCAGGAGACACACATGTCGTCCTTAACCCAGGCAGTCTTTCCTTTGTCGCGTAAATCCTGTTCCGTGACATAATTTTCCTTGATCGCAATCTGTCTCAACGCAGCCATAATATCAGCAAAACTGACCTCCTGCGGACAGACAAAAACACAGCTGCGACAGCTGGAACAAAACCACAGGATGTCGGACGTAAGCAGTTTGTCTTTTAGGCCCATGCGGATCATGTGGATAATCTTTCGTGGATCAAAGTCGGGAATTGCCTGGCTGACAGGACAGATCCCGCTACAGGCGCCGCATGAAAAACATTGGCTGAGATGTTCTCCGCCAGGAGTGGCGGTAACATCGGCGCTGAAAGTTGCAATCATGTCTTTACTGGTGATACTCATAAATATCCTCTTGATAAAATAAGGAAGCACAAATGAACAGGTCTGTCGAAAGCCTTCAGAAATGCCTATCAAAAAGGCTAAAAATGAAAATATACTCTCCTTCCCTTTGGAATTCAATAGGTTTTACTACCTAAATTCCGGTCTGGGGGAATTTGTAAACCGATAAAAGTTACACGAGAAGCCTGAACTCACCTTTGCCTAAAAGATCGTGCAGATGCAGGATCCCGGTCAGTTGGCCGTCATTGTCTTCAACCGGCAGAATGGTGACCTCATGGCGCTGCATGATGCTTAAGGCGTCAGCTGCCAAGCGAGCGCCGGTTATGGTCTTGGGTCCGGGCGTCATGACATCGGTTGCCTGTAAGGCGTCAACATCTTCGTTCTTTGTTATAAGCCTGCGGATGTCGCCGTCCGTTACAATACCGGTCACCTTCGCTTGGTCGGAGACGATCAGGACAGCGCCGAGATTTTTTTCGTTGAGTACGGCTATTGCCTCCCGGAGAGGGGTTTCTCCTGAAACCCTGGGGACAAGATCTCCGGTGAGCATGACTTCAGACACCTTGGCATTCAGCCTTTCACCAAGGCTGCCGCCTGGATGATTACGAAGGAAATCACTTTTTTTGAACTGTTTTTTGTCCAGAAGGACAACCGCGAGCGCGTCCCCCATGGCAAGGGTGGCGGTCGTGCTTGCAGTAGGAGCAAGTCCAAGCGGGCAGGCTTCCTGCGGCACGGCAACATCAAGAACCGCATCGGCGAAACACGCCAGGCGTGATTTTTCTCCGCCTGTCATGGCAATGATGCTGGTGCCGCGGTTTTTGAGGCTGGTCAGCAAGGTGTTGAGTTCGGCTGTTTCGCCGCTGTAGGAAATTGCCAGGACAACATCACGGGGATCCACGATGCCAAGATCTCCGTGCATGGCCTCAACCGGATGCAGAAAGAATGAAGCGGTGCCGGTACTGTTGAGGGTCGCGGCAATTTTCTGACCGATAATGCCGGATTTGCCGATGCCGGTGATGATGACACGGCTCGGACAGTTCATGATAAGGTCAATCGCCTTTTCAAACTCGGTCCCGACACGGTCGATGAGGGAGAGTACTCCTTCCGCCTCTATTTTCAATACTTCTTTTGCTAATGCAATAGACATAATTTTTAGAGGCCGCCAAGGGCCAGTTTGTGGAATTTCTTGTCCGGTAGGACAGGGTAGTCACCGGTAAAACAGGCCAGGCAGAATGAGTCGGCATCACAGCCGGTTGCTTCCACCAGGCCTTCAACGCTTAAGTAGTAAAGACCGTCCAGGCCTAAATGTTCTCGTATCTCATCAACTGATTTGGAGGCCGCGATCAGCTCAGCGCCGGTAGGAAAATCAATGCCGTAATAGCAGGGAAAACGGGTAGGGGGGCAGCTGATAAACATATGCACCTCCTTGACGCCCACTTCCCTGAGCGACTTGATGCGGCTTCGACCGGTCGTCCCTCTGATGATGGAATCCTCAATGATGATGACCTTCTTGTCTTTTAAGAATGAACGGACAGGGTTCAGTTTCACCCGCACCGTAAAGTCACGCATCGACTGGGTCGGCTGGATAAATGTCCGGCCGACGTAATGATTACGGATAACACCCATTTCAAGAGGAATGCCGGAGGCCTGCGAATAGCCGATGGCGGCATAGTTGCCTGAGTCGGGGAAGGGCATGACAAAGTCGGCGTCGATACTGCATTCCCTGGCCAGTATATTCCCCATCTTTTTACGGCATGAGTAAACATTGACACCAAAGATGTCACTGTCCGGGCGGGCAAAATAGACATGTTCGAAGATGCAGAAACTCTGCTTTTTTTTTGGAAGAGGACAAGAGGAGTCAAGTCCTTCCCTGGTGATGGTCAGGACTTCACCCGGTTTCACGTCCCTGATGTATTGTGCTTCAACAAGGTCGAATGCACAGGTCTCAGAGGCAACGATATACGAACCGTTGTTCAGCTTTCCCAGACAGAGGGGTCTGAAACCGTGAGAATCCCGTATCGCAATCAACCTGTCCTGCGTCATCAGGATCATGGAAAAAGCGCCTTCCAGCTGCGAAAATGTTTCAACAATCGCCTTGTCCAGACCTTTGCTCAGATTGTGGGCCAGCAGGTGGACGACAACTTCGCTGTCCATGGTCGACTGGAAGATGGCGCCCTTTTTTTCCAGACGCTCTCTGAGTTCTCTGATGTTCACAATGTTGCCGTTATGGGCAACGGAAAGGTAAAGACCCTGATGACTTGCTGTAAACGGCTGCGCATTGGTGATGGTTGAGGCGCCGGTGGTAGAGTAACGGACATGGCCGAGGGCGATATCCCCTTTCAGGTTCTGGATCTTTTCTTCTGTAAAGATCTCGGGAACCAGCCCCATGGACTTATGCTCATAGAGCCTGGCGCCGTCCGTTGAAACGATGCCGGCGCTTTCCTGGCCCCTGTGCTGCAGGGCGTAAAGACCGAAATACGTCAGCTTTGCAGCATCCGGATGCCCGAAGACACCGCAGACGCCGCACTCTTCCCGCGGCCGTCGGGCGAGCCTCTTGCAGTTGTTCATTTTTGCCTCATGATATTCTTGC
>DAOVSZ010000227.1 GCA_030627725.1 Desulfobulbaceae bacterium | reverse complement strand
GGCGGAGAGGGTCGTGGAGCTCGGATTGTATGTCTCAATCCCTGGTGTGGTGACGTTTCCTAATGCAAAATCCCTGCAGGAGGTGGCTGCTAAGGCGCCTCTTTCCTCATTGCTTTTGGAAACTGATGGACCTTTCCTGGCTCCTGAACCGAAAAGAGGGAAGCGGAACGAACCGCTTTATGTCCTGTATACAGCCATGAAGGTGGCCCAGCTTCGTGGTGTTGCTGTTGAAACGGTTCTGGAGCAAACTACGGCGAATGCCCGGAGGCTTTTTAGACTGGCATGATATCGATACAGGAAAACCTTGCAGGGATACGTCAGCGGATCGTCGAGGCAGCAAGCAGAGCAGGCCGTGATCCTGATTCAGTAACGCTGGTAGCGGTCAGCAAAAAAAAACCCGTTACGTTAATACAGGAGGCTGTTGCCTGCGGTCAGCTGGTTTTTGGAGAGAACTATCTTCAGGAATCACAGGAAAAAATTCCGGCATTGCCCAGTGACATACACTGGCACTTTATAGGTCATATTCAGTCAAACAAGGCAAAGATAGTGGCGGAGCTGTTTGATGTTGTTGAGACCGTTGACCGTTTAAAGGTCGCCCGTGCTCTTGAGAAACACCTTGCTGCAATTGATAAAAAAATGTCGGTCCTGATTCAGGTCAATATCGGCAGGGAACATCAGAAATCCGGTGTGCTTCCGGAGGATACTGCAAAACTGCTTGAAGAGATTGCGGGATATGAGCATCTCAAGGTGAAGGGGCTTATGGCCATGCCGCCGTTTTTTCACGATCCGGAAGATGTCCGGCCCTATTTTGCCGAGATGCGCAAGCTTTCTGAAGAGCTGCAGGGGAAAGGGGTGCTTGGTTCAGGTGGTGCGGTGGAATTGTCCATGGGGATGTCAGGCGACTTTGAGGTGGCAATTGAGGAAGGCGCGACTTTGATACGTGTGGGGACCGCCCTGTTTGGGGAACGACTTTAAGCGTCCACATGCACCACATCTGCGTGCATTCCAGGCTATAGCTGATCACCCTGAATGCGCACATCTGCGGCACCTGTGAACACTTAAAGTTGAATGATTTGAGAGGCGTTTCCCTATTCGTTTAATGCAAGGTAGTGTTTGAGTTGGGCAAAAGAGCAGTTGTACGTCTGAATTTCTTCTTCTTTGCCCTTTATATCGTATTTCCTGGCAGTGAAATGGTTTTCCACATCTGCTAGGTGGGCGGCTGTTTCTTCTCCCATTATCAGATCGATACCGCCGGCTGTGTCGGTAAGGCTTTCGAGGCGAAAGGCGACATTGACCGAATCGCCGACCACGGTAAAATCACGCTGGCCGTCAACACCCATATTCCCCATCACCGCTTCGCCTGTATTTATGGCGGCGCCGATTTCAAGTTTTGCCGGCAGGTCCGGTATTTTTTCGTTCAAGTTTCCTGTTGCCTTGCTTATCTCTAACACTGTTTTCAGGGCCTGGAGAATATTCCGGCCGACATCCTGTCCTTCAGTCCACATTGCCATCACTGCATCACCTAAGAATTTGTCGACTATGCCGTCATGGTTGCGGACAATATCACTGACCATCGGAGACCATATCTGGAGGAGATCGGAGATCCGGCTGTCACCTATCTCTTCTGAAAGATGCGTAAAACCATGGATGTCACAGATCAGAACAGTCACTGTAACTTTATTAACAAAGGCAACGGTTTTTTCGTCAGGATCATCCTCGGAAAGGACCGCAATGGTTATCTCTTCATCCTCCTGAAGAAAGACAAGGGGTGTTCTTCCGATTTTGATCATATCGCCGGACCTGAGCCTTACAGGAGTGTAGATGCGCTTGCCGTTGACAAATGTGCCGTTTGAACTGCCGAGATCAATGATATTGTAGGCGCCGTTTGTTTCTACCTGCACCATGGCATGCTGGCGTGAAACCCATGAATAGCCAAGCGGTATGTCATTTGATTCAGCCCTGCCGATACGGAAGGTGGTCGCGCCAAAAAGGGGTATGCTCTTTGTGACGCCACCTTTATCGTCAATCAGGTTCAGAGTTGCGGATGTTTTTTCAGCGGGAATCGGCATGGTTATCGTGATGTATTCCGTAAACGCACTGTTACGGTTCTTTTAAACTCCAAGCGTCATGATGTTCAGGAACAGGACAGAAAATTATTATGTTTTGTCGGTCTCGCAGATAAGCGAAAAGCACCCTCCGGGCATAAACTCCCGACGGACGTGTTAACCGTTTCTATCATATTGAAATCATTGAAGACGAATTCTGCAATTTTGACTTTTGCGAGCTTATTGTGTTTTGAGTATGCCGATGATTTCACCCGGGTCCGGGAATCGGCCAAGCTTGGCTTTGGAAAAGATTTCCTTTCCATCCGCAGAAATTTCAAAAACTCCACCGGTCCCTGCAAACAATTCAATGTCGGCATTGAACTCATTTTTTAATTCGTCTCCCAGACTGGAAGCGCGGGGAAGATAGTTTCATTTTGAACAGTAGGTGATTGTTATCTTCATGGCGTGGTCTCCTCAATCCGTTTTAACCGGGGATGAATGGGGATGGAGATAGGTTTATTACCGAAACAGGTACTCCATAATAGTGTGATGTAATCATACCTGTTTCGTCAAGTGTTTTTAATCTGTGTTTCCACTTTTGCCATGTGATCCGGAGGCCCTTCCTTTGTATCGTGAAGGAGGTCTTCTTTTTCCGCCATGCCGGGGCGGGCTCCTTTTTTTGTGAGAATGTTCAGGTGGCTTCCTGGGTGGTGGAGGCGGGGCCAGGAGGTCCTCCGGAGGGTGAATGCAGTGGAGTTTTTTGCCGATGTATTCTTCTATGTCCGGGATTTGAAAGGAATCTTTTTCGGTGGCAAAGCTGATCGATGTGCCTTCTGATCCGGCCCTGCCTGTCCTGCCGATACGATGAACATAGTCTTCGGGATTGTGGGGCAGTGCGTAATTGATCACATGGCTCACACCCTCAATGTGTATGCCACGACCGGCAACATCGGTTGCAACCATCACTTGTATCTTTCCGTCTCTGAAATCATCTAAGATTTTAATACGTTTTTTTTGCGCAACATCGCCGGAGAGCATCGAGCATTTCAATTCGTTTCGCTGCAGGCGCTCCGACAACCTTCTCGCCTCATCCTTCCTGTTGGTAAAGATCATGACCCGTTTGAGGTTGCGAAGGGTTATAAGGTTGTACAGCAGGGCATATTTCTCTTCGCTTGTAAGCAGATAGGTAACCTGGTCAACTGTATCAACCGCAACCTGTTCCGGTTCAATTTCAACAGTCACGGGGTCTCGTGTCCATTGTCTGGAAAGGTTGATAACGTCAGGTGTAAGCGTGGCGCTGAAGAGAAGGGTCTGGCGTTTTGATTTTGACGGCAGATTATGAATAATTCGTCGCACGTCGGGAATAAAACCCATATCCAGCATCCGGTCGGCTTCATCAATGACAAAGGTTTCAACCGAATCGAGCTTTATCGCTCGTTGTCTGAGAAAGTCAAGCAACCGGCCTGGTGTGGCAACAACAATATCAACCGGTCCTTCTGCGAGTTGTTGCAGCTGTTTCCGGTAGTCCATACCTCCATAGACGGGAACAACAGTCATATGACAGTATTTTGCAAGAGATTGTGCATCTCGAGCAATCTGGATGACAAGTTCGCGGGTAGGAGCAATGATAAAAGCACGAGGGGCTGCAGCTGCCTTTTTCACGGATGCTGACGAACTGAGCATCCGTGTGAGGAGAGTAATAAGAAAGGCTGCCGTCTTTCCGGTTCCGGTCTGTGCTCTCCCGGTCGCATCATTACCGTCAAGGGTGTGCTGCAGAATTTCAGCCTGAATCGGGGTGCAGTATTCAAACCCGAGGTCTGAGATGGCATGCATCAATGAAACAGGGAGATTGAAATCATGGAAACGTTTTTTCCCCTCAACCGGCGGCACGGTAAAAAGAGAGACGTCCCAGGTCTCCTGCTCTGTTGAGGCAGTCTTGACTCTTGGCGTCTTGTTGCGGGATTTGCTGCTGTTGCGTCTTTTGCGGGATTTTTGTTTGGCAGCAGTCTGTATATTTTTCTCTACGCGAGAGGTGATTGGCGTATCTGTGGACGGTTGGGTCTCTTCAGGTATAAGAGATTGTTGGATTTTCTCAGTTTCCGGTGTTTTTTTGCCGAATTTTACAAAGCGTTTCAGACCGTCTCGAATTCGATTTATGCTTTTTCGTATCAAGGGAGTTTATCTTCTTTTGTTTATTAAGTTTGTCGGTCTCGTAAAAAGCACGAGACGGACGCGTTAACCGTTTTTATCTTATTGAAATCATTGAAGACGAATTCAGCGATTTCGACTTTTTACAAGGTTGTCAAGTTTAGTATGAAGTTGTGAGATTTGATATTTGAGATGAAGGATCAGGATTTAAGCCGGCTGAGCGTTTTTAGCGCCGGTTCATAATTTTTTTCCGCAGCCTTGCGGTACCATTTTATTGCCTTTTCCGAGTCCTGGTCGGTCCCGTATCCCTTTTCATACATAACCCCAAGATCATACTGGGCCGGCGCATAACCCTGTTCAGCTGCATATCGGTACCACCGGAATGCCTTTTTGTTGCTCTGCCTGGCGCCCTTGCCCTTTCTATGCATGACGCCGAGAGAAAATTGAGCAGCAGCTTTCCCTTTTTCAGCTGATTTGGTATACCATTTCAGTGCTTCTTTATCGTTTTTTTCTATGCCCAATCCCTTTTGATACAACATGGCAAGATTGAGTTGGCCGGTTGCATCGCCTTTTGCCGCAGCCTTGCGGTACCATTTGAAGGCCTCTTCGTAGTTCTGCTCAACACCCAGTCCTTTTTGATACATCATGCCAAGGTTGACCTGGCTGGGCAGTTCATTTTGGAGCGCTGCCTCGTGATACCACTTGACGGCCTCTTCGTAATTCTGCTCGGTTCCGTACCCTTTTTCGTACATTACACCGAGGTTGAACTGGGAAGAAGCTTTGCCTTCCTGGGCCGCTTTCTTATATTTGGCAAATGATTCCTGATAGTTCTTGTTTGCCATGGCAATTTACACTTCAAAGATGTATTCTAAAAAATATGTAATATAAAAAACAGGTTATCATGATACAAAGATAAATACAATTCTTAACTGCTTTTTGGTGCGTATCGCTTGCTGCTGTTTCCAGCAAAAAGGGGTAACTACTCAGCAGCACACCATCTGTGCACGATCAGGCTGGCTCACATAGATTTACTATCGGAGTCTTCGCTTCGCTCCGCTTACCT
>DAOVSZ010000199.1 GCA_030627725.1 Desulfobulbaceae bacterium | reverse complement strand
GAAAGTTTCCAAAAGACGCCGCATGCCATGCTCTCACGAGGAATTGCAGGAATCAGGGGGAAAAGCCTTATCATCAATCTGCCGGGAAGCAGAAAGGCGGCACGCGAAAACCTCGAAGTCGTACTGCCGGCTTTGAAACATGCGATTTATAAAATCAAGGGGGGAGAGAAAGACTGCGGGAGTCTTTGATTTTTGATTTCAGATTTTTGATTTCAGATTTTTGATTTCAGATTTGCTTTTTTTCTTTACGCGCTATCCGATACCCGACGGCGTTGGATCTCTTTAATTTCGACCTGCGCAGTCTTCTTACTCTTGCGGGCGACAATCTTGCCGATCATATACGATGATTCGCCCAGGGCCTTCAACTGCATCATAATGTCATCAGCGTCTTTGGCGTTAACTATGACAGCCATCCCGATCCCACAGTTGAAAGTCCGGAACATCTCTTCTTCCGGCACATTTCCTTTTTTGCTTAAGAAATCAAAAATCGGCGGTATCTCCCAGCTCTTGTTCTGAATAACTGCCTTGCATCCATTCGGCAGAATTCGAGGGATATTGTCGATAAAACCTCCACCGGTGATGTGAACTGCGCCGCGAATATTGAAATTCTTAGAGAGATTCAGCAGGGTTTCCGTATAAATCCTGGTCGGCCTCAGAAGTTCCTCACCCAGTGTGCAGCCTAACTCCTCAACCTGGTCCTCGACCGAAAGCCCGAGTTCTTCAAAACAGATCTTCCTGACCAGCGAGTAGCCGTTGCTGTGAAGACCGCTCGAAGCTATACCGATGATCGTGTCTCCGACCTTTATCTCGGAGCCGTCTATCAGCTTCTTGCGGGATGCAATACCGACGACGAAACCGGCTATGTCATAATCGCCGGTGGCATACAGCCCAGGCATTTCAGCTGTCTCACCACCGATGAGGGAACATTTTGATATCTCACACCCCTTGGCAATTCCCTTGACGACGTCGGCAGCTATCTCGGTTACCAGTTTTCCGACGGAAAAATAATCAAGAAAAAAAAGCGGCTGCGCCCCGCAGACAATAATATCGTTGACACACATTGCAACGAGATCAATACCGATTGTGTCATGTTTGTTGCACAGAACAGCAATCTTCAGCTTGGTGCCGACGCCGTCGGTGGAAGAGACAAGCACCGGGTCAGGATACTTGTCATTGTCAATTGCAAAGAGGCCGCCGAAGCCGCCGATATCCGTCAGCACTCCCCGACGAAAAGTAGACGAAACCATCGGCTTGATAAGCGATATAAAATCATTGGCCTTATCAATATCTACGCCGGATTCTGCATATCTGGATGTTTTTTTAGATGCCATTAGCAGTTTTTTGTCCCTATTTTTTTGGCCTGCGGGCCAGGGATGCCGACAGAACAAATCAGGTTGAAATGATTTTCCGTACACTCAATTCAATTATAAAATATGCCACATATGAATCCAGAAATCATCTTTTTTTTACCTCATCACAGCCTAAAAAACACCATTATATTTTCAAGTTTGGTCCAGTTCTATTTGAAATACCGTTTTTTTCATTGAGAAAGATTTGTCACAATATTTTTCATATGATATATCTTAATAGCAGATGAAGAGACACTTCCTGTCATTTCTTAATAATTCTTCGCAGTTTCAGGTAGGTACGGCATGACTGAAAAAACAGGCAATGTTATCCTAGCTGGAGACATCGGCGGCACCAAGACAAATCTGGCCCTTTTCAGCAATATTGCCGGCGCTCCGAAAATTCTTGCACAACAGACCTTGGCTACGCATTCTTTTGACAGCCCTGTTACACTCATTGAACACTTTATCAATGAAAATCACATCAAAGATATCTCAGAGGCATGTTTCGGATTTGCCGGCCCAGTCATAGACGGAATTGGAAATCCTCCAAATCTTCCCTGGGCAATTGATCAGAACTCTCTGCAAAAACACTTCAAATGGAAAACCGTCCACCTTATCAACGATCTGGTTGCCATGGCATGTTCCATCCCTTTTTTAAAAGACAACCAGGTGGCGCCGCTTAACGATGTTCCTGTCAAAAGCGCAGGCAACATCGGCCTTCTGGCGGCAGGAACCGGTCTTGGCGAGGCGATACTGTTCTGGGACGGAAAGAAATATATGCCCTCGCCTTCCGAAGGAGGTCACAAGGATTTTGCCCCAAGAAATGAAATTCAGTACAGGCTTCTGTGTTATTTGCACGGTAAATACGGTCATGCCAGTGTGGAACGTGTGCTGTCAGGACCCGGCCTCATAGACATATTTCTCTTTATCTTAAAGGACAAAAACATACAATCACCGGCATGGCTCGCAGAATGCCGGCAGAATATCGATGCCGCTGAAATCTCCCAACGGGCCCTTGCAGGCCGGGACCCTGTCTGTCGTGAGGCCCTGATGCTGTTTTCCGAGGTATACGGGGCGGAAGCCGGCAATATCGCCCTTCAGGGACTTACTACTGGAGGAATTTATGTAGGTGGAGGAATTGCCCCTCAAATTCTCAGCTTCCTCAAGTCAGGCCCCTTTCTTCGCGCCTTCTACGCCAAGGGCCGCATGCGTCATCTTCTTGAGGCCATGCCTGTCAGAGTCATAACCGATCCCGAGGCCCCTCTCTGGGGCGCCGCCGCCTATGCAGCAGGAAAGATTTGGTAAAAAAAACTCCCTATATTGACCTCCCGCCGTTTATGCATTACTTTTCACTCTACCGGCCTGTACACATTTGAATCTTCCCGCGTAATACCAGAAAAACGGATTCCGATTTCACTCCGACTCTCCGCGGCGACCATTTATAATGTAAAATCATACAACTCAAAGAGGCGTCTTTTCGACGCATTCCTATGCTGGAGGTTTTTTTATGCTGCGATGTTCAACACTTGATTACCTTGACGAAGATTACGAATGCCCCTACTGCAAAGAAAAGCTCTCCTGCTGCAGCACGCCGCCGTTTCACATCGGTGACGGACTCGGATGGGGCTCGGAATATATCTTTGTCTGCTTAAACGACAAATGTTCCATCTTTGTCAACAGCTGGCAGCAGTTTGACGAAAAGTACGGCCAGCCGGCCTCCTGCAGGTATATCCAGGTTCCCGGCGAGAAAAAAGGGACCCCGATGATGGTTGGCAGCAGCCAGGCCTTTACAGGTTCTATTGTCGACCCAAAGGAAATCAAGAATAAGGATGAACGATATATCAAGGAAAAAAAGGCAACAACCCAGCTTGATACATGCGTAGAGAAGAAAGACATCAAACCGATTCTCTGCCTCATTCTTGATGAATCAGCCAACCTTGAAAACAGGAATCGGGCCTGCGATCTGATAAAGGAGGTCTGCGATTTTTCCTGTATCGATCCGATCAGGAACCACAAATTTCTGCATACAGAGATTGAACAGCGGGCAAATATGGCGATCAGCGCGATGCTGAAAGAACAGTTCAAAAAGGAATGCCCCTATTGTACGGAAATCATCAAGGCGCAGGCAAAGATATGTAAACACTGTGGCAAAGAGTTGTAACAACACTTTGTACTTGCGAAAAGAAGGCCAATCCAGTATAAAGATTGTCTCTATGGTGGGCGTGGCTCAGTTGGTTAGAGCACCGGGTTGTGGCCCCGGAGGTCGGGGGTTCAAGTCCCCTCGCTCACCCCAGTAAATAACAAAGGGTTACAGGATCCGACTGTAACCCTTTTCTTCTTTGTAAAGGAAAATGAGTATGGGCAGATGACGACAGGCAAAAGTTGTGACTCCGGAGGAGGCAACAAATATATGGAAGGCGATGAAACCGGTCGTCTTCGGCATTCTCGCCTTCAGCCTGGTGACCTGGATTGTCCTTGCTTATCTTTGAACAGTTGTAACTGAATAGCTACAAACAGTCCCCATCCAGCACCTCTCTTAAAAGCCCGGCGATCTCTTTTTTTATAAGCGGCTTCACAACAAACCCCTTGATACCTGATGCTTTCGCTTTCTCTTCGTCAACAAGGTTGCTGTATCCGGTACAGAGGATAATGGGGATTTCCGGCCGAATGAACAGAAGTTCCCTCGACAACTCCATGCCGGTCAAACCCGGCATGGTCTGGTCCGTGATCACAAGATCATATATCTCAGGGTGTTTTCTGAACAGATACAACGCCTCGGCGCTGCTTGTCGCGACATCAACACGATAACCAAGTGAACGGAACGTTTCTTTGGCCAGATGCACAAGGGCCTCTTCATCATCGACAAACAAAATGCGCTCGCTGCCTGTGGGAAGGGTTTCCGCCTCTTGTGTCACTTCAGGAATTTCAGCCTTGACAGCAGGGAAATAGACCGAAAACGTGGCCCCTTTGCCGGGTTCACTTTCCACCTTGATCATACCGCCGCAGCGCTGGACAATCCCGTGTGCCACAGCAAGGCCCATCCCGGAACCCTTGCCGACCTCCCTGGTGGTAAAAAAGGGCTCAAAAATACGGGCCTGGGTCTCTTTGTCCATGCCGCAGCCGGTGTCCTTGACCATGACCTCGACATACGGGCCAGGCGCAAGACCCGACTCTGCCGTACTATCACCTGCGGTCAACTCTTTTGATGCAAGCTTGATCTCGAGCACGCCGCGTTCGTTTTCCATCGCGTACAGGGCGTTGGTGCAGAGGTTCACGAGGATCTGATGGAACTGGGTGGGATCAGCCATAATCTGGCCGCACCCAGGATCAACATCGAGCGTCATCTCAATGGTGGTCGGCAGAGACGCCCTCATGAGCTTGAAAACCTCCTTCACGATGAGATGCGGCTGCAGGGCTTGCTTCTGTTCCGGTCCTTTACGGCTGAAGGTGAGGATCTGTTTGACAAGCTCCTTGGCCCGGTAGCCGGCCTTCAAAACCTGATCTATATCGTTTTTCGCCGGACTGTCCTCGGGCAAATCATCACCAGCCATCTCCGAATAGCCGATGACCGCGGCCAGGATATTGTTGAAATCATGGGCGATGCCGCCTGCCAGGGTGCCGATCGCCTCCATCTTGTGGGCCTGGAAAAGTTCTTCCTCCATTCTTTTCTGCTCGGTGACATCTTTGGCGATATGGACAAGATACTGCATTTCTCCATGCTGATTGAGAATCGGGGCGGAGGACACAAGAAAAATTTTCTGCAACTTTTCGTGTTCAATTATCTCCGAATGGTTGGCAATATACTCGACTGTCTTCAGTTCCGGGCAATCAAGGCACGGACCCGAAGCATTCCGGAAAACCCCGTAACATTTTCTGCCGATGAGCTCATTGACCGGTTTTTCAAAAAAATCACAGGCCGCCTTGTTCACCTTGACGATATTCATCTCCTTGTCCTGGATGGTGATGATGTCGGCAATGGCGTTAAAGGTCTGCTCCCACTCCTCCTTGGTCTCTCTTAAAACGTCCTCGACACGTTTGCGCTCAGTAATGTCGTCATATATTGCCACCACTTCTCCGGTGGGCAGCCTGTAGACATAATTCTCCATCCACATGAACAACCTGTTATCTTTATATGCGGAAGCTGTTTTAAACTCAGGCTCTCCGGTCTTGTAAACCCGCTGAAAGACATCTAACAGACCCATCTCAAAAACGCCGGGAAAGACGTCTGTTACCAGCTGCCCCAGGATTTCATCCCGCACGGCCTTACCAATTTTCAGGCCCGCGTCGTTGATGTCGG
>DAOVSZ010000037.1 GCA_030627725.1 Desulfobulbaceae bacterium | reverse complement strand
GCTCCACCTGAATAGTTACACTTCATGAAACTCTGCGGTGAAGCGACAAGACGATATAGATTTTCATTTTTTTTATTGAACATGATATACTTCTAGTCAGGAGATACTACGGTGTAGTATTCAGTTGCGGAAAAGTCTCCTGTTACCGATATAGCTAAAGATTCCTTTTGTGCAGTCTCAGCTGTCGCACCCTTTCAATAGGGAGTAAAGAATGATTTTTGGCAGAAGGCGGGAAAACGGTTTTACGCTTGTTGAGCTGCTGCTTGTCGTTGTTATTATTGCGATACTGGCTTCTTTAGCCTTGGTGGCGTTGTCGCGCTTTAAGGTAACCGCTTTAGATGCGGTAACAAAAGCAGAGATAAAAGAATTTCATAAAGCCCAAATAGTGTACGAGATGGACCATAATTCTTTTCTTGGGAATAATGGTGATACGTTTGGTGATCATCTAGATGCTCTCAGTAGTTTGTCATTTTATGCCGTCAAGCCTGGAATCTGGATGGAAGTTATACAGGAGGATCCCTTCATAATCGCAGGGCATAATCTAAAATCGACCAATGTATATGAATTTGATTTCTCGACTCAGATGATAACCCGTCAATAACACCGGAAAGGAATGGATGATCATGTCTGCGAATGCATCAAAAAGAAAAATCAAAAACTACCTGGTTCAAAAGGAGTTTCAGCTGCGATTAATTCTTACCAATATCATTGTCATCATAACCACTGTTATGACGGTATTAGGTGTGGCGTTTTTTCAATCGATGTATAAGATCAGTGTGGTGCCGGATATCGAGGGACAGGCTGATGCCGCTGTTGAGTTTTTGGCATTGTTTACCTATCTGCTCCCATCCGCAATACTTATCGGCATACTCTTCACAATAAGTATTATCCTTATGACCCACAGGATCTGCGGGCCCATAGTGAATATCGTCAATACGTTGAAACGGTTTGGAGAGGGAGACCTGGACGCCAGGATTTATTTGCGAGGCTCTGATTATCTGAAGCAGGAGGCTGAGCAGATAAATAAGACTATGGATACTATAGCCAGCAGACTGGATAAGGCAAAAACCTCCTCACCGTAGCCTTGCTTCAATTTTAGACAGGTTTACAGTTTACGGTTAAAACCTCACACGCATTAAACCGTAAACCGTAAACTGTAAACCTTTTTTGCCTTACTTCTGACTGTCGATTTTCATGACAGCCTTCTGGACCAGGCGCTGGACCATGGTGTCCAGGGTCATGGTCTTCTCCTGGGACTGTTTAATACCCATGAAGCTCCCTCCTTTCGCCCCGACCTCCATCTTGTCTTCAAAATAGCCTGTGCTTACCTGCTCCGAAGTGGAGGCGTCAAGGACCTTGTAGCGCATGCCGATTATCCAGACGCCGGCAGCGTCAGCCGTGCGGGCTGAAGAAACAGCAGTGTCCGTAACCGATCCACCCGTTCCGCCCATGACGGCGCCGAGGATACTTCCGATCGCTCTGCCGTCAAATCCCTGGGAAGCGGCTGCGACCTTCTCTGCTTTCAAGATGTCGAATTTGACAAACCATTTGGTGGATTTGAATTTGCCCCGTTTGAACTTCTGGAGTGCTGTCGGATCTCCCATGTTGACACCGAGGGAGATTTCATCCAGAAGCGGGCCAAGGTCGGTCCGCTCCAGAACGCCGAAATTGGCATTCATGAGTTCGAGTTCGCCGAAATCAGCAATATTGTTGACTGTGATATGATGGAGGAATGTAGCATTATTGCTTTTTATCTGGCCGGGCAGGACGATGAGCTGCGGTCCTTTCATGTTTGCATTCGCGTAGACCACTTCTTTGTACATCATCTGGTCTGCCTGGGCACTGGCCTTGGCCGAGGCGCCGCCGCCGGTCGGTGTACAGCCGGCAGACAGGCCGAGAATTGCAATGTACAGTATTGACGCGACAGCAAGAAAAGTTTTTTTCATCAGTCTCCTCCGTTGATTTTTAAGTTCCATTATTCCCTGAATTCTGAATTCTATTAAAGTAACTGTTCAGAAGTGCCCCATATGTGTACCCATCCGGGCATAAACTCCAGCAGGCTGGAGAACAGGTAAGCGGAGCGGAGCGAAGACTCCGATAGTTGTTCTATGTGAACCAGACTGATCGTGTGCAGGTAAGCGAGCCTGCGAGACTCCGGATGGGGTGCTGCTGAATAGTTACTAAAAATTTTGCATTTCACTCATGCTTCCCTGCGTGCTTGTCGGTTCTGCTACTTTCTTGATTGCCTGCTCAAGAGAAGGATTCATGGCAATGAGCTTTTCCATGGTGGCGTCGGAACTGATAAGTTCCTTTATCCGTTCAGGCGCTGCATTGACAAGTGAGGCCGGCGGCATGCTTTCCAGGGTATGCCGTATCTTTTCCGGGCTGTCACTGGATTTAAAGTCAATCAGGACCACATCGCCATGGTGTGATTTGAATTTGAAAGACTTTTTGCCGAGTTTGCCGTTCAAGGGATTGATGATGGTGTTGTTTATTATCTGCATGAAGTTGCCGCTGCTGCCGGCAAAATCAATTTCGTAGACCGTGAGGCCGCCGGCATCAAAAGTTCTGAGGTCCACATTCAGGATGGGACGCAGGCCTATCATCTCTTTTTTGAACATCAGGCCGGTGTCGTAGTCAGGCAGCCCGCGCATCTGGACCTGGATAATTTTTGAAGGTTTGAGCAACTGGTCTTCGAAGAAGTCCTGAGAAAATTCATTGCCGATAAGCTTGCCGATATCGGCAAGCGCCGCATCTTCATCAGCCCAGCTTTTGTTTCTCGGCACCTTGTTGTTGAAGTAGATTTCCTCACCGGTGTGGTTATCTATGGATTTGACTGTCCAGGAAGTAAGCACATGTTTCGTCAATGTAAGGCCTGATGCCCGAAGAGTGACGCTCGCCTGTTTGAATTTCGCCTCGCCGATTACAGAAAAATCAGCAACACGCCTGCTTGTAGTCTTGCCGGTAAGTTCTTTGTTCAGTAATTTTGTATAGTCCTCAGACCATACCCGGTACCCGAATGTGGAGAAATGTTCTTTTAATATGTTTTCCGCTATAGGAGAATTTTCCGGCGCAACATCCGATCCTCTCTTGGCATCCCTGACGACAACAGCGACCGAGATCGTCGGGTTGCCGTGCTCCCTGATCAGGCTCAGACGGCTTGATTTTGACATGCCCTTCAGCGCCTCTTTGATGTCGGACAGAACGACCTCCGCCTTGATGAACATATGCATCAGTCCGTCTTTGCCAAGTTGCGGCGAGGTCTCTTTTATGATCCTCTTGATCAATCCCTTTGACTTTGTCATAACCTTATCATTAATCAAAACATAGTTCTGGACCAGGGTGGAGCTCTCAACATAGATGCCCACAGCCTTCTCGATAGCCTGTCTCCTGGCGTCGGCGCGAAGGGCATCGATCATCAGTCCTTTGTCGCGTTTATAGGTGTCGGCTGTAGGGTCTGCCAGTCCTTCTGCTGAGACAATGATTGTATTAGGCTCCTTGGGAACTGCTGCCCAGGCCACGCTTGAAACAGCGCTCGCAGCAAGAAGCATGAGCACAAAAACAGACGGCCATCCTGATAATTTTCTGCCAAAAAGAGTTAACATATTGTCACCTGTTCGGTTTGTATCCTACATGGGTATTGCGGGAGTTTAGGGTGATACCGGTGAACAGTAATCGTTGTACAGTTCTGCGACAACCATATTCGCCTTTTCCCTGACAAGGTCCAGAACGGTTGACAGGGTATCTGCCCCGGAAAAAGATTCCCCATCAATTTTTACATCCGAGATGGTCCGTCCGGTTGATTCAACCAGGGTGAAACTCATGGTTACAAAGATCTCCTGGATTCCGATCACCGGGTTTTTTTGAATTCGTGTCGATATGAGCCCCCGGAGAATAAAATCTGCTGCCAGTCTTGTTGAGGCTGAAGTGGCTGCATCAATGTTATTTGCGAGAAACGCCTCCATCTCAGCCTTTGCAATCTGTTCTGTAATCTCCTGCCGGGTGTATGTCGTAAGGCCGAGGTTCCTGAGTTTTTGGTTTATTATCTGGAAGAGGTTGCCGTATCTCGATTGACGGACATCATAGGAACCGTCACTGTGCTGTTCACCGATAACAAGCGCGATTTTTTTGTCCTTCAGGGCTTTTTTGCAAGGAACAGAGGTGAGTTCGTCAAGAGACTTTTGAGTTTTTTCCGTCTGGCGGGCCTCTTCCTGCCCATGTTCACTAAAAGAGAATGCGGCCAGTGAGCCTGGGAAGAAAAAAAAGCACACAAAAATCAAGAGGGGAAGCATCTGGATTTTCTTCATAACGATAGTCTTTGAGTTGATACCTGAATAGTTACAATAATAGTATATTTGTTTCTTCGAATCAATTTCTTTGCAGATCAGGAGATCGGTCTGATGAAATGCTATAATTTTTTAAGATCCTGTTCATGCTTTCTTTAGCCGCGCTGTCACTCAAAATAAGTTTATATCCTCTGATATCCTCCACTGTATGAAATTTGCCGGAATGCTCTTCGAATGCCTGCACAAGATCTTTGACGGCTGTAATATCTCTGTTGTTTACCTTGATAATGATATTGTCCTCAAATTCATGATAGCCGATATTGCTTTTGTCAGCCAGGACTTCAGTAAGCACCACCACCTCCCGCCAGCCGTCCGGCTCTCCGTTCTGGTAATAGTGCATGAGTTCGTTCGGGGAAAAGAGCGACCAGTCACCGCCAAACTCCTTGAGATAATTCAAGGTCAAGGGCTCAAAGACGAGCCCGCCGAATATAAAATAGGTCGGAGCGCGGTCGTGCTGCATATGGGGAACGAGGCGGTCAAAATCAAGAGGTTGTGTCAGTTGTATCTTGACCGTGGATTTCTGTCCTTTTCGTAAGATTTTTAATGTGACGGTGTCATTGATAAATTTCTTCTGCAATACGAGGCCGAAATAGGTCCTTTCTCCTTCACGGAATTCAATAGTGCCGTCATTTTCAATCGGTATGCCGTCAATCTCAAGGATAATGTCGCCTGTTTGCAGTATCCCTTCAGCCGGAGAGTCGGGATAGATTTTGTTGACCAAGGCGCCGCTCTCTTTTTCCCCCAGTCGATAGTAGCGACGCATATCCGGGTTTTCAAGTTTCTGCATGGAAAGACCAAGAGAAGGGGTCCCGTCATAGCGACCGTCTTCGATGTCGGCTAAAAAATGCTTTATAATTGGAGCGGGGACCATGTAACCGATGTTCTCGAAGTTGGCCGCGGACATTTCCTGGAAGGCAACACCTGCTATCTTGTTGTCTTTGAGTACAGGGCCGCCGCTGTTCCCTGAGTTGATGGATGCGTCAATCTGGCATGCAAGGAGATAGGCAGTGCTGTGCGCGTAACTGACATGCTCTACGCGAGAAACGATCCCTTCGGTTATGGACAGCTTGTCTCCTCCTTGTGGAAAGCCATAGACAGTAACCTTGTCCCGGATCTGCGGAAGAGAGCCGATTGGAACAGGAGTTGCGCCTGAAAAAAAATCTTTATCTGCTACGGACAGGATGGCCAGGTCACATTCGTGCGCCACAACTTCAAGCTTTGCCGTATATCGTTTGGCCATACCGGCGCGTCTGACCTGGATAAAGATCTGGTCGCTGACAACATGGGCATTGGTCAGGATCCTGTTGCCCTCAATGATACATCCCGAACCGTGAAATGTCCTTTGTCCGAGCATCTGCCATGGATTGTGATAACTGGGGGTATTATAAACGGCGTAAATCTTTACAACCGCCTTTTTGACGGAATTTTCTGCCAGACAGGGAGGGTGGCCGGAGCAGAAAAGCGAGAGCAGCAGGGATATCAAGAGTATTTTTTTTTTGGTATTCATTTTTTGAAATATCCCGCCCGGCAGGGAAAGGGAAACGACAACATGTAGACAAAATTAAAAGCTAATCCAACCTCTATGTTTATCTTGCAATTATTTCACCAATATCGTTTTCCTCTTTCGTGATCTTGGAAGGGTTTCCGTAATAGACAATCTCGCCAACATCCCTGCTGGCGGCAGAGAGCGTCATAGCTGCGTGGATGACTGCTTCTGTCGAGTCAGCCGCCGTAATTCTGACTTCATCAGCTATAAGGTTTTTTGCGTGGAGATTCAGGGAACCCTTGAGGCTTGCTGTTAAAAGGTTTGTTCTGCCTGACAGGGTAGTATCTCCGGAACCGTCCCCATCAAATTTTATTTTGCTGTTATTGATATTCGAGACAACAATGTCGTTGGCGCCTGAGGTTGTAACAGATTGAATATTCTCAATCGATATTCTGATCGTGACGGGAATTTTTGAGCATATGGATTTTTTTGCAGCAAGAAAGAGAATGCCGTTTCGGACCTTTGTCACGATATGAGGGACAATATTGCTGTCGCCTGTAACCGTAATTTTTTGCTTCTGCCCGCAGACGGCCAGAACATTAAATGCGCCGTCAACATGCAGTCCGTTGAAGGGGGATGTCTTTCGGTTCTCGGTTTTCTCCTTTTCGTTTCCTTCAATGCAGTCCACTGAAATGGTTCCCGTGTTTACCTGCGAAAAACCGAATATGCCGGAAAGGAGAATCCCGGAGAGTAAGATATGAAGAAGCTTCATGATAGCTCCAAGAGAGAGACAGAGAAGCTGCTGCCCAGCGCTATTTATTTTATGGAGATAAATGGCTTGTTCAGATCGTTCTTAACTGTTTTCCCTTTTCCGGGAGAGCCATAGAGTTTGGTGTACACCATCTTGGTCTCGCCGGAGACAGTGTCAAGCACAAAGACGCCGAACGCCCCGCCCTTGCCAAGGTCAGATCCCCAGGTTGCAATCTGGTAGCGACCGAAGTTGAGAGTTGGTACGCTATTTTCAGCAGCACCGGTCAGAAAGAGTATCCCGATCAGGGCGCAAACACCGAGCAGGAAAAATTTAGCCCGTTCCAGCCATAGTTTTTTAGGTCCCATGTTGTCTTCCCTCTGTTGTTCATAGCAATTCTGTTATCAGGGGGTATTCGCTATGATCTATTGCTTTTGCGCTTCAGCAAAATCATCCTTCTGAGCGCCAAGTCCCTCGACCTCGATGATAGGGTCTTCTCCGATAATCTCCTGGCCGAGGATGGCGGATATGTCCTGCAGGTTCACAGCCAGTTTGACAAAGGCATCACCGTTTTCGTCCCACCCGTAATCGATGAGTTCAGAAAGATACATGGTGGCAAGGACCTTGGTCTTTACAACATCGGGGGCCAGCATGTAGTTTTCAACCGTGGTCTTGCTCTCGAGGGTAAACCCGACAATGCGTTTGGCAAGCTGGGTATATGCGTCGATTTCAGCTGCCCGGAGGGCTTGGAGCTGGGGCGCCTGTGAAGGCGTTGATCTCGCGAATCCGACCCTGCGGAATGTCTTGCCGGCCAGATTCATTTCCTGGCCATCGATATTGCTATAGGAGTCAAGAGTGACAGAGGCGATTGCCTTGGCAATGTCCCGGTCAGCGTCATAGGTGACTTCTTCAAGCTTGATGCCCTTGATCTGGGCTGCTGTCTTTGATTCGGTTTTCCCGACAAAGCTTGTGGCAATCATGTCGACGACTTCTTCCGTGGAACGGACCTTCAGGCCGTATATGGATTCAATAATGGCACGTTCCGCGATGACCTGGGCGGCCCGGGTAGTCATGATTTTCTTGTTTCCCGCACAAACTTGCGGCACCTGGAGAAACAGACACGCGATCAGGAGAGCGAGCCATGCTTTTTTTGCTTTCATCTTTTTTGCCTCCTTAACTACTAAGGGTAGAGTTTTCAACTGGTTTCTATAGCGTGGACCTGTACGGCATCTTTCTTAGTTTTTCATTGTGCCGGTTGCAGCGTGTTTAAACTCATCTTTACCATTCGTCGTCGGTCAGCATCCGCCCGATAGCGCTAGAGCTTGACTTTCTTGGCTTGGGCGCTGGTCTTGCTGGTGCGGCAGCCGGTTCAGGGGCTGGTGCCTGGGCCTGTTGAGTTGGCTGAGGAGCTGCTGCTGCCGGAGCGCTTGCCACCGGCTGGGGGACCGGTTCCGGCTGTGCCGGCTGTGCATAGGCAGGTTCCGCCTGCATGCTTTCATACATCTTTGTAATCATGTTTCTTCTGCCAAGAGCTGCGTGGTCCAGAGGGATGTTCGTATACACCGCTATAAAGGTATCCATGTCAAGAGCATTTCCGGAAAATCCCGGGTTGTACCGGCTGAGAGCCGCAGCTGTTTTTTCATCGATTATGCCGGTGATATCAACATCATAGCCCGAGATAAAGAGCCATTCCTGAACATTGACAATCTTGTCTGTCTCAGGCATCTGGTAAAAACTCCTGGACAGTTTGTCCATGACGATCTTGTCCGGCACATTATTTTCACCGAGCAGACGCCAGTAAGGAAGAACAAGGTATTTTCCGACCATCTGGATCATGCTGACCTGGACAAGGAGACGCACTGCCTCGTGCCTGCCCTGGACCTTTTTGATCGACCCTTTCATGCCGAATGTGGGCCCGAAAAGGGTGATGCCGATTTCTTGTTCCCTGACCGCCTTGTGGACATCCATGCTGTTGACCGTATTCATCTTGGAGATGCCGGCGAGCGTTTTGAAGTCCTTCATGTTGAAGTCGAGGGTAATCCTGGCCTTACCGCCTTTGCTGGAATCGCCGTACTCGAAACCTACCTTGTTTGACGGCAATGAACTGCCGGCGTTTTTAAATTCATACTCAGCAGAGGCGTCTGTTCCTTTGCCGCGGGTCTCGAGGCCTCTGTCGAATTCGGTGATACCGCCTGTGATGACGACGTCGGGAATAATCTTCTGGTCGAAATTTGAATATCCGGTGACCATCTGGTTCTGGATATACGAGGGGTTGTACTCGATAAAAGTTATGTTGCCGCCGATAGAGTTCAGCGTGCTTTTCATGATCTCGGTGATGTTCCGCTGGATCTCTCCACCCGTGGCCCCTGCTGTTCCGGTATTGTCCGCTATGTCTTCACTCTGGATTTTGACCAGACCGGTTGCGTATATCTCGGTCATCAGGCCCAGATCGGACAACGCATCACTATAGGTTGTAACTTTTTGAACCGGCGCGCTCTCTTCAAGCTGGACATCCACTTTATGCGGATTGCATGAAACAAAAAGAAGCGCAAGAGGCATAAGGAATAAGATTGCGCAGAACTTATGCCATTGGTGAAATGGGTGACCAACTTTTGTTTTCGATTTTTTCATGAGTATCATTCCCTCGAACTGAAATTTTTATGCGCCTTTTCCCTTATGCTTGAGAACTCGATGTCAAGTTCCGGAATTCATGTACGGATATTTTTCTCCCTGCGAAGAATTGGAGCCATGTCAAGAAAGCATTGTATTCATGTAACAGGACTGAGGCAGTATTATTCTACCACCTGGGTCTTGTCGCCTTTGCTCTGATCAATAATAATGATGTCGCCCCGGATATTGGAGCCCGGTCCCATAACCACGCTGTTCATGTTGCCGGTACTGGTTGAACTCGTCCCGTCAGCACTGGATGACCCTTTTTTCTCGCCCATTGCAGCCTTTGCCTTTGCCCTGGTGATAATGTACTTGATGTTTTTGTCCGGCTGTCCCAGATTATCATATTTTGAGATGCCGTCATCGGTGTATTTTGAGATGCCGTCATCAAGGTCACCGGCCAGGCTGAGTCCTGAAAGCAAACATATCGTGAAGGAAACGACCAGCAGTGAAAGCAATAGCCTGTGTTTCATGTCACCCCCTTGTCAGACAGGAAATTTTGTCATGGTTTGCGCCGTGATCTGTTTTCCTGCCTTCATTTTACTGACCGATCACCCCCCGGGGCCTTTTATGGGCCCCAGGGGTGATACAAAAGCGCGTTAAGGAAAATTACTTGATGACAATAGATCCCATGCTCGCTTCGTTGCCGATGCCGGCAGCTACGTTAGCAGAACCTTTGACGTCGGATTTGTTGACAATAACGCCTTTCACCCGTGATTTGTTGATGTCGATGGAGCCCATGTTTGCGGTGTTGCCGATACCTGCGGCCACGTTAGCAGAGCCTTTCACGGTAGACTTGTTGACGATAACGCCTTTGACGTTTGACTTGTCCATCTGGATGGAGCCCATGTTTGCGGTGTTGCCGATACCTGCAGCAACGTTAGCGGATCCTTTCACGTCGGACTTGTTGACGACAACGCCTTTGACGGTTGATTTGTTGATATCGATGGAGCCCATGTTGGCGGTGTTGCCGATACCAGCAGCAACGTTAGCGGAGCCTTTCACGGTAGACTTGTTGACGATAACGCCTTTGACGTTTGACTTGTCCATCTGGATGGAGCCCATGTTTGCGGTGTTGCCGATGCCTGCAGCAACGTTAGCGGATCCTTTGACGTCGGATTTGTTGACGACAACGCCTTTGACTCGAGATTTGCCGATGTCGATGGAGCCCATGTTGGCGGTGTTGCCGATACCTGCGGCAACGTTTGCGGAACCTTTAACGGTGGATTTGTTGACCACAACGCCCTTGACATTTGACTTGCTGATGTCAATGGAACCCATGTTGGCTTCGTTGCCGATTCCGACCGCGACGTTAGCAGACCCCTTGACATCGGATTTGTTGACAACAACGCCTTTGACGGTTGATTTTTCAATGCCGATAGTTCCCATCTGGGCCTTGTTGCCGATACCTGCTGCAACGTTTGCGGAACCCTTGACGGTTGACTTGTTGACGACAACGCCTTTGACGTTTGACTGACCAAAAGCTACCCCACCACTCATTAATAAGATACCTACAGCAATTGAGATTACCTTTTTCATAACTTCCTCCATTTTTTAAATGTTTGCTCTGAATTTCCTGCACTTAACGGAATTTTTAACCGGAAGTTTTCTTAACTTTCCGGCTTGCCATATCTGAAACTCTATTTTGTTTTTCTTCAATTGTCAGTTAACCGTATCACAATGATTCTGTGATCTATGCACAATTTTGCTGCCTGCTCTTTTTCCCTTCGTTATTTTCCTCTACCCTAGTCCATCCAACAACGATAATCAGTAAGTCGTATCACACGGATTTTGTGATCTGGGGCACTGCTGAGCAGGATGGTGTTTGGGCCAATTGTTTAGCTCCATTTAAATAGTTCTTGTGTACAAAAGAAAAAAAGCGCTATCGAATCTCTACAAATTCAATTGAGACGTTTTTAATTCCGGTTATGCTCTGGATATCTGCGGCAACTTCAAATTTGCCGGAGTCTCCGGAACCAAAAGATCCCCTTTTGTTGACATCGGTTTCAACTGAACCGATTTGATCATTATTTTCGTCGCGGAGAAAAACGATGACGTATCCCTTGACGGATTTATGTCCCATATTCTTGACCGTGCCTTTGATCAGCAGAACAGTGTCGTCTGAGTATAAATCCGCTGAGAGATTTTCTATTCTGAATTCAGGTTCTGCGTGTTCAGCGGGGTATGGGATAGTATAGGTCTGTCCCAGAGCGTTTGCGGAAAAGACAAGAGAAAGAAATAAAACAATGAGAAAAGAAGTTTTTGTGTGCAATTAATTTCACCTTTTTTGATTTTCTTCGGTGAAGATGTCACGTTGTCGCAGTATGGATTCATGCCTTCAGGGCTACTTTTATTTTCTCAGACACAACGTTCTGTATACATCTTTTTCGCCCTGTTTGCAATAAAAGATGATTCGATGCAAAGCCTGAGAAGCATAATCGCTTAGCGGGATGAATCACTATTTGAAAAGGCCCGGCTTGTCCGCGACCTTTCTTATAAGTTCGCGGTAATCATGAGCGCCTGGGGAGCCGGGGGCGTACTCATAGATGGTTTGTCCATAAGCCGGCGCCTCTGAGATACGGACATTATAGCGGATCGGAGAGCACATCCTTTCCCCATAAAGATCGGTTAATTTTCCCAGAACTCCCTCTGATTTTCGTACCCGCTTATCCAGAAAGGTAGGCAGGATATACCGCAATGAAATATTTTTGCGGTATTTCTGGATAGCGGCAATGCTGTTTAAAAATTCAACAAGTCCCTGCAGTGTCATTACTTCGAGAGAGACAGGGATCAGCAATTCATCCACGTAGAAGAGAACATTTACCGTTAACGGGTCCCAACCGGGCGAAGTGTCGACGATGATATAGTCAAATCTCTTGTCAAACTTACAGAGCGTCTCTGCCATCGTCAGTTCGCCCCCGAAATCTTTCCGGTCTATTAACCGTTTCAAACCGGCCAGCGATTTTCCTCCGGCAAGGAGCCAGAGGTTTTCTCTGGCCTCGAAAAGCGCTTCGTCCGGTTCGAGTTCATCCGTAACCAGTTCAGTCAGGCCTGCCCGGGGGGTTACGCCCAGCATGAAGCTGTCCTGTCCCTGGGTGTCGGTGTCAACGAGAAGCACCTTATGGCCGGTGCAAGCAAGTCCGGCGGCAAGGTTGACAGCAGTTGTCGTTTTGCCGACTCCTCCCTTGCTTAACGATACACCGATTTTTCTAGGGCCTCCAGCCGTTTTGTCTGGGGCCTCTTGCAGAGTCTCAGAGCTTTTTTCTTCGCGTACAAATGGGAAACGGTGTTCGCAATACTTACATCGGGCCATTTTGACGTTTGGCGGAATCCGTCTCTCGTCTATATTGTGTTGTTTCTTGCATTGAGGGCAAGTCAGGATCATCTTCGTCTCTCCTGCAATTGCTTGACTGGTTTAGGCGTCAGCGGTTTTTCTTTTTCTCTGCACGTTCCTTACTCTGGTGAAAAAAGTTTGTCACGATTTTCTGAAATCAGATCCTGAATTTTTTTTCGGGCGGCAACGTCTACGTCTAAAAAATCAATTCCACAGATATATTTCCCCGTAACATCAGGAGAAATATGGACGATCACCGCTTGGAGTGTAAAAAAATTTCCATTAAAGTTGAGAGTGATGGTCAGAGGATCATTGCTGACGGTCAAGCTGTCCTCCTCCCTGTATTTGATGCCGATTCCATTGTTCCCGATATTGACAACATCAAACTCCCGGCCTTGGAGGTTAACCGTCAATGAGCCGAGTTCATGGCTTGGGATCCGATAGGCATGGCGGACTATCTGATCTGCGTTGTTGGTTTTTTTTCGGGGTGGATCAGTTTTTTTCCCTTTTTTAGGGCTGTCGTCGCCGCTTTCGAAGTCTATACCGTCTCCGTATTTCAAGTCCATTCTTGATTCCTCCGGGAGTCATGTCGTATTGATGGCCAATGCCAGAGAGAAAACATGGTAACTGTATACTTTTTAGAATAGAGGGAAAGGACTTGTCAAGTCCAAAAAAAAACCGCCCACTTTTTGTGGACGGTTTTTGAATCGTAATGTAAGCTTCTTTTTTTGTTCTTTTATATTGTAAGATCTTCCCGCTCAACTTTGCGCGGTCCACCATGACCGGCAGGACTCCAGTCCCTGATCGGTGCAATCTGAAGCATGCCGTCTTTGTTGTCCAGGCGCTCCATCCGGTCATGAATGGATTGCCAAATACATGGCACAT
>DAOVSZ010000272.1 GCA_030627725.1 Desulfobulbaceae bacterium | reverse complement strand
CCTGCCGAAAATTTAACGTAAACCAATCACGGGGCGCTGCCGTGCGGCAGCGCCCTGTGTCTGTTCCAATATCATTAACTTAAGCCTTCAACGTAGAACCTCCAATGCCGTGAATCATCTCCGAGCTTATATTCTTTCCCTCACCGCGGTTCTTTTCTTGAACATGCTGCAGGTGATATCTACGCATGCAGCGGATCATGACTTCTCAAAGGCCATCACCGGACTCAGCCCGGAGGCAGGCATCATCGCGGTAAAGGATGATACTGTTTTTTTCTCCCAACATCCTGACGACGCTTATGTTCCGGCAAGTATCGTAAAGATCGCCACCGCCTATGCCGCCCTCACAGCCCTTGGCCCTGAATACCGTTTCGAAACCGCTTTTTTTCAGACCCGGGAAGGTGATCTCTATATCAAGGGAAAGGGCGACCCTTTTCTTATATCCGAAGAGGTGGCCCTCATCATAGAACGTCTGCAAGCAGCCGGACTGACGACGATCAAAAATATCCTGATCGATGATTCCGCCTTTGAACTTGCCGCCCAGGCAGACGGCGCAGGCGCCAGCCTGAACCCCTACGATGTTGCCAACAATGCCCTGGCGGTCAACTTCAACACCCTGCCGATCACAGTCTCTTCCGATCGCACAACCACCTCTTCAGAACCGCAGACACCGACCATCGGACTCATGCGTCAGGAAGGGAAGAAGCTTTCCCCCGGCACCCACCGGATCAATATCTCACGAAAAAAGAAGAACATCCACATCTATGCAGGTCAACTGTTCCGGGCCCTGCAGAAGAGGGCAAATATCCCGGGAGACGGCAGTATCGAAAGACGAAGAGCGCCGGCCGGCATGAAACCGCTCTACATCCACACATCGACAAGGCCCCTCATTCTCATCATCAGCAAGATGATGCTCTATTCAAACAACTTCATTGCCAACCAGTTATTTCTCACCGTTGGCGCAAACAAAAAAGGATATCCCGCCACCTGGGAAAAGGCCCGGGCAGCCACATCCGAACTTCTTCTCGCAGATCTCGGACTCGGCAAGAGTCAGATAGTGATGCATGAGGGTTCCGGCCTGTCCAGAAAGAACAGAATAACGCCCCGGGCAATGATTACCCTTCTCAAGGCCTTCAGGAAATATGGAGAAACCCTGCCTGAAGAGAGCGGGCTGCTGATCAAATCAGGAACATTGACCGGGGTATATGCCTATGCCGGTTATTTTTCAGAAAAAAACAATCTTGATCCGTTCGTCCTTATCCTGAACCGAAAGAAAAATCACCGAGACCGCATCCTCAAGGTTCTCATGAAAATGCATGCGGAGATGGAATAAAAGGTGTAAATTATTTGTTTACATTCTGACTCTGCGTAAACATAATAAAGCCCATGCACAGAAAACTCTTCTCTCTCATTGTCGTTTTTCTCTTTCTCTTCACCCTCCCGTGTCAGGAAACAAAGGCCGATGATTATACATACATGGCCGTGTTTTCCAATGTCTATGCCACGGTGCAGAACAGCTATGTCACTGAGATCGACAACTGGGTTCTCTTGCAGGGGGCATTAAAAGAACTGAATAGAGATTTCGGGAAAAACCAATTTTCCCTTGAGGATAACGGCGCCCGTATCAACATCATCTTCATGTCAGGCGACATCATTACCATCACCCGGGGAGAAGTAGCCAACAACGCCTACGTCTTTCTGAAGACTGTCTCGGATATATGGAACCTCCTGTTCCAGCAGGACCCCTCGCTCCGGAAAAATGATATCAGCTATGCAACGATCAACGGTATGATCAAGACCCTCGACCCCTATTCCTCTTTCAAGGACCCGGAAAACTACAGTAAGTTCGAAGACCTGGCAGACGGTGATTTCGGCGGCATCGGGATAGAGCTGACAATCAGGGACAACAAGCTTATTATTGTCTCGCCCATTATGGATACCCCGGCCCACAGAAGAGGCCTGAAGACAAATGACATCATTACTGCTATCAATAGAAAATCAACCGCCTCCATGAGCCTTGAGGATGCCAGCCTGAAGATACGCGGTCGTAAAGGGACCACTGTCGCTCTGACGATTATGCCGGCAAACAGCGCCTCCCCGCAGGATATCACGCTGGTCCGGGAAGAAATTCCCCTGTACACGGTAAAAACAAAATTACTCGCGCCCGGATACCCGTATATCCGGATCATGAATTTTCTTTCCACGACCAGTACCGAGGTCCGCGAAGCGCTCCATGACTTTCAGAAAAAAGGGGAGATCAAAGGGCTTGTCTTAGACCTGAGAAACAACCCGGGCGGGCTGCTCGAAGAGGCGGTGAACGTTGCAGACATCATTCTGGACAAAGGACTGATTGTCTCGGCCAAAGGCCGCCATAGGAGTCAGAACCTGATTTTTCATGCCAACGCCAATTTCATGTCATACTATTTTCCCGTCATTATTCTTGTAAACGGCGGCTCTGCTTCCGGCTCCGAGATCCTTGCCGCTGCCCTGAAATTCAACAACAGGGCAATGCTTCTCGGTACCCAGACATTCGGCAAAGGCTCCATCCAGACCGTCTTTCCGATGCGGGGCGGCGCAGCGTTATTCCTGACCACGGCATACCTCTTTACCCCGAATGCGATTAAAATTCATGAAAACGGCATAGCACCGGACCTGATGATGGACGTGGCAGGCGAGGATGATCCGGAAAAATCAGATGAGAACGATCCTCAACGCGACTGTGCTCTCACTATCCTGAAGAGTCTTCCCTCAAGCCAGAGCCACATATCCAGTGAGATAATCGCAAGAAGCAGGTCGATGGTCAGATAACTAAACCGTCCTACCTCTTCATCCGTATCAGCGTATTGTAGATATCGTCCGCTGTGGAGATTGTTTTGGAGTTTGCCTGGAATGCACGCTGGGTGACGATGAGATTGGCAAACTCACGCCCCAGGTCGACGTTTGACATCTCGAGCGCGTTTCCGACAATATTTCCGAACCCGTTCTGACCAGGGGTCCCGGTTGAAATCGTACCGGCGTCATCACTCGCCACATAAAGATTGCCGCCCTGCTTCACTAATCCCTCGAGATTGACGAACTTTGCAAGGGACACCTGTGCCTGCTCGAGCTGCTGGAAATTCGTGTACAGTCCGCTGAGCACACCCTCCTGGTCCACCGAAATTTCACGAAGATACCCTTCCGGATACCCGTCCTGTGTCTGCATAATCGTGACATATGGACTCGCATAGCCGGTGGTCGATATTGCGTTCCGTGCAAACCGGTCCTGGTTCTCAATTGCAAAAATAGAGTCTTCATCTCCAAAGACCTGGGCCAGGCTGGTATTTGCAGCAGGGTCGTTGCCGCTGCTATCAGCATATGTAATGGCGGTCACAGCAAACTGACTCTCACCGATCTCAGTGTCGGTCAGCTCGACTTTCCCACCTGTAATTGCAGCCGTGCATCCGAATTGGGTTTCCAGATTATCAAGCAGGTCCTGAACATCTTCTGTAAGATCAACCGCATAGGCATAGGAAACAGCTGTTCCGTCACCTTGCAAGCCGGTGAAGGTGATGACATCTCCTGCCGCAACCTGATTGCCGCTCAAGTCATAGACGCTGTCCCAGGTTGTTGCCGTGGTGATAAAGGTGACTCCCAGGACAGGATCGGTGGCAGAGGCGCCTCTCGGGCTGGTGATGACTTGTGCTGCCGGCGTGGTTCCGAAACTTAACTCCGCTGTCTGATTGTCGCCGGCGCCTGTAAACTCGTACAAGAAATCGAAATACCCATCCCCTCTCTCCAGGGTTATCTGGTTCGTGCTCTGGGTATGGTCGACATTTCCGTCAAATGGCACATTCCAGCATTCCATATCCGTAAAATCACCGTTCACATTAAAACTCACAATGCCGTACAGAAGAGCGCCGGCGCCCTTATTCGTTGTTGTTGCGGTATCATTATAGCGACTACCTGCCGCGTCATAAACCCGCCGGTCCAGCTTTGGATTGCAGGTCAGAAGAAACTCCTGCCTGTCCATTTCGGTCGTATGGTCAAAATAGGCACAGAGTTCGTATTCATCCCCTTCGGTGTCATAGATATTTAATGTCGTTTTATAGTCGTAGACAGAGTCGGCAATAGGGTCAGGCTCTCCGTCCGTAAGCTTGGTCCCGTCCCAGTTTGCATAAAGGGTGGTGTCCGTTTCTTCCAGCGCAAGGGAGTCATACTTCAGGTTTGCCACGATCTCGACATTCCTGGTCGCCGAGGGGAGTGATTTATTTTTCACAAGAATGTCCCCAATGCTTCCAGAGGGCGATTCGACTGAATTCAGATTTATGCCCTGGACAAAATAGCCTG
>DAOVSZ010000041.1 GCA_030627725.1 Desulfobulbaceae bacterium | reverse complement strand
GCGGCGCTCCCGGATTGCAAAAGGGGTCCGCATCCAAGAGCGACTATGCCAAGGGGTGAGCCCCAGCCTTCTGAAGAAGCTGAACAAGACCGGGAAAATCATCTTCAAAGCTGACGGAAATAAAGACAACCGGAAAATCCCGAAGCCGTCTGCCGGATTCCACCGAAAGGGGGTGGGCGGAATCTTCCGGAAAAAAAATCCGTTCACAGACAACCTCAGGGTCCCGGTTCAATAGATCATATACCAGCTGGAAGCCCAGGTTGGACATTCCAAGCTGATAGACATTTGGGAAAATGAGGGCAACCGGCAGCTTGTCTTTCCATTTCTTTTTCCAGCCGCCGGTTTCTTGCTTTAAATAATCATGCTGGACATGCTTTTTTCTTCGCATCGTAACTGATCACGGGGTAAGGCTGCTCATTGACTAATCTAACGCCTGACCTGTCAGCGATCAACTCTCATTTCTGCGAAGAAAGGTCGGCCGTTCGAGATCTTCCTCGTTAAATATCCGCTGAGGAAACGGTCGTTGCCTGATCTTTCCAGGGCCGGCAATAATCTTTCCCCCTTCAGCCTCCGCGCCCTCGCCTGCGTCAAGGGTAAGCTGCTGCGCCTTCTTCTCTCCTTTCTGGAGCAAGGCCACATTATCAGGCATATGCGCTACATCATGGACCGTGATACCCGTGGCAATTACCGTGACCCGCATCGCATCGCCAAGTGACTCATCAAAGATCACGCCAAGGATGATATTCGCATCATCATGGACCTCCTCGTAGATCCTTGTAGTTGCTTCGGTGACCTCTGCCATGGTCAAAGACTCTTCTCTGGCCGATATATTCACCAGAACACCACGAGCGCCGTCAATAGAGACATCTTCAAGCAGCGGACTTGAAATCGCCATGCTGATCGCCTCGCCGGCCCGGTTATCGCCGATTCCTTCACCGGCGCCCATCAGGGCCGGTCCTGTTTCGTTCATGATTGCCTTGACGTCGGCAAAGTCAGGATTGATAAAACCGCGCATATTAATCAGGTCGGTAATGCCCTTGACCGCCTGCACCAGGACGTCATCAGCCATCTTCATGCCGTCCATGAATTTCGTCCCTTTTTTCGAAAGCGAGATCAACCTGTCATTGGGGATTGTTATGATCGTATCGGCATGCTCTTTCAGCTCATTCCAGCCCCTTTCCGCATTCTTCATGCGAATTTTCCCTTCAAAGACAAAGGGCTTAGTCACCACACCGACGGTAAGCGCACCAAGCTCCTTACTTATCTTGGCCACGATCGGCGCAGCCCCGGTTCCGGTGCCGCCGCCCAGGCCTGCCGTGACAAAGACCATATCGCTGCCCTGCAGAAAATCCTTGATCTCCTGCACGCTCTCTTCCGCCGACTTTCTGCCGATCTCGGGATTGGCCCCGGCTCCAAGCCCCCTGGTAACATTCGGGCCAAGCTGCACCCGGATATCCGCTCTCGACATCTCCAAGGCCTGCATGTCCGTGTTCACGGCAATGAACTCAACGCCCTTGAGCCCGCTTTCGACCATGCTGTTGATCGCATTGCCCCCGCCGCCGCCAACGCCGATAACCTTGATGTTGGCCTGTGTGTTGCTTTCCGCCAGCTTAAAAGTCATATCCACCCCCTTTATATCAGTATCCACGAAGATACGTCCGCCACTCAATATCTACATTATTTTCCTGAAAAAATCCTTGACCCTGCCCAGAGCCCCACTGCCTATGCTCCTTTTCCGCTGCATGGGTTCATTGTTCATCCCATACACGACCAACCCTACAGAAGTTGCGCACTGCGGCGTGTTCACGATGTCGGTCACGCCTCCGATATCTTTCGGATACCCGACCCGGACCGGCAGATCAAATATCTGCTCAGCAATATCCGCCATATTCTCAAGCAACGAGGTGCCGCCGGTGATCACGATGCCGGCATTGACGAGTTCCTTATATCCGGAATCAGCCAGTTCCTGATTTATCAGGGTCAGCATTTCCTCGACCCTCGGCTCCAGGATCTCACCCATTATCTTTCGGGACAATTTCCGCGGATCACGTCCCCCGACACTGGGCACCTCTATTATCTGGTCCTTATCGATCATCGAAGAAAGCGCGCTCCCGAATTTCTCCTTCAGCCTGACGGCCTCTTTGAGCGGAGTCCTGAGCCCGACGGAAAGATCGTTGGTCAAGTTATGTCCCCCCAGACCAAGGACAAAGGTATGCCTGATCGCATTATCGGAAAATACCGCGAGATCAGAAGTCCCGCCGCCGATATCGAGTAAAGCGACCCCAAGTTCCATCTCTTCGCTGGTCAACACAGCGCCGGCCGAGGCTAATGGTTCCAGCACCACATCGAGGACCTCAAGCCCTGCCTTGTTGCAGCACTTGACGATATTGTGCACGGATGTGACCGCACCGGTCACGATATGCACGTCCGCCTCAAGCCTCACCCCGGTCATACCGAGCGGATGCTGGATCCCGGCCTGATCATCGACCATGAACCCCTGCGGCAGAACATGGATGACCTCCTGGTCCGTAGGGATCGGCACCGCCCTGGCTGCATCCACCACTCGATCAATATCTTCATGCCTGATCTCACGATGCTTGATCGCGATCAGCCCGTGACTGTTGAACCCCTTTATATGGCTGCCCGCAATACCTACATAGACTGAAGAGATCGAACAACCGGCCATCATCTCGGCCTCGTCAATCGCCTTGCGAATTGACTGTACCGTGCTTTCGATATTGACAACCACTCCTTTCCGAAGACCGTTGGAGGGATGCATGCCCATGCCGATGATATCCACCTTGTCCTCATGCACCTCGCCAACCACCGCACAGATCTTTGTCGTCCCGATATCCAGCCCGACTACCAAATCACCTCTTGCCGCTTGACCCATCGCAGTCCCCTTGTTACTAAATATTATCCGGATTCAGCCTTCCCAATGAGAACCTTATCTTCCATATAGTGCATCCGAATATATGCAGTTTCGTCAAACTCCTTCTTCTTGTACAGCCAATACAACACCTTTGCCAGTCTGTAATACTTCCTGCTGATATTTCCGCGCCCGAGATAAATCGGGAATGGTCTGCTTACAAGAAAAAGTATAATTTCGCCATCTTCCGTCAGATGAATCTCCGAGATATTCTGCTTCGGAAGTATGGATTCACCTTTAGCGGCCAATCGGAGAAAAGACAGGGCATCCTGAAGTAAGGCCCTGTTCTCGTTGACCGCCAGGGCATCTTCCGAGAGCCCTGAAATCACCGGATAATCCATATCATCCGGCGGCTGGATCCGTACAAAAGCGACCCCTTTCCTGTCCAGGTAAAACATCTCGCCGTTTATCGCTGCCAAGGCGACCGGAATTCTTTCCCGGACCGTAATTTCCAGCTGGCTGGGCCAGTCTTTCTTAATTTCCGCATGCTCAATCCAATCATGCGCCTCGATATTCTCTTTTACCTTCTTTTTGTCCAGGGTCAGAAGGTTCGAGTAGATATCAATGCCGCTCAAATCAAGCACCTTGTCTTTTGTCGTACTCCTGCAGCCCTGAATATGGATTGCGGTAATCTGAAAAAACACCGATTGCCCCAACCCCTTGTAGATAAAGAAAAGAATACCTCCCAAACACATCACTGCAAGGGCAAATCCAACGCCCAACACCATCAGTTTCTGCCTCAGATCAAGGCCTTCTTTCCGCTTTTTTTTATACTGCCTGTAAGGCTTCGGTCGTTCATAGGCCATACAGCCCACCTTATCTAATTTTTACTCTTCTCCGTTCCCAGAATATGCACTTCCGGCTCGAGCAAAATGCCGCTTTTTTGCTTCACTCCTTCCTGCACCATATGCATCAGGTCTAAAATATCCCGCGCTGTGGCTGTGCCTGTATTGACGATAAAGTTGGCATGCCGGCGAGAAACCATCGCGCCCCCGACCCTCATCCCTTTGAGCCCTGCATCCTCGATCAGACGTCCGGCAGCATTCCCGGGAGGATTTTTAAAAAATGATCCGGCGCTCTGTGTCCCCTGAGGCTGCCCGGCTTTTCTCCTGGCCGTATATTCCCGCAAACTCCGCCTGATTGCCTCTTTTTTTCCTTTTTCAAGGACGAACTCGGCAGAAACCACTATCCACTCTTTGCCGCCGCCCCATTGCCGGTAAGAAAACCCCAACTCGTCCCGATCCATCGCAAGAAGCGTCCCGGCCGGCTCCAGGACCTGGGCAGATGCAATTATGCCGCTTATATCCTCTCCCCAGGCGCCGGCATTCATAACAACCGCCCCCCCGACACTGCCGGGGATGCCCACGGCAAATTCAAGCCCTGTCAATTCCTGTTCAGCGCACCACTCGACAAGTCTGGACAGGCTGCAGCCCGCATCCGCCCGAACAACAACCTCTTCACCGTCGCCTGCAACCCGTTCAATCCCCGAAAACTGCCGCCCCAACTGAACGACCACCCCCGGCAATCCCTCATCCGCCACCAGGATATTGCTGCCCCGGCCTATTATCCACCAGGGTATATTATGCCTTTGGGCGCCTTTTATCAATGCGGTCAACTCCTCAACCGTTTCCGGAAACACAACAGCGTCGGCATTGCCGCCAACCCGCAGGGTGGAAAACTTTGACATCGGACAATCCCACACAACATCTTTGTGCCAGAACAAGGCCATTTTTTCGGAAATGGACGGAGTGACATTCTTCTTCATCCCCTGCTCTTTCTGTTTTCCAGCATGTCAAGAAGCTGCCGACCGACCCGGAAGATATTTCCCGCCCCCAGGGTCAGAACAATATCTCCAGAATCAAGATTCGGCAGCACCGTTTCCGGCAGTTCTTCCAGGGTCGGGACAAAATGCCCGTGCCGCTGTCCATGCTCGCGTATTCCAGCGAGGAGCGCTTCACCGGAAACATCCTTGATCGGCTCCTCGCCGGCAGGATAAATCTCTGTCAGAAACAACAGATCAGCATCATGAAAAGCGATGCAGAACTCCCTGAAAAGGGCCTTTGTTCTGGTGTATCTGTGCGGTTGAAACAAGACAACCAGACGACGCTTCGGGCAGGCTGCCCTGAGCGCCGCCAAGGTGGCCTTGACTTCGGTGGGATGGTGCCCGTAATCATCGATCACCATAATCCCTTTCTTTTCGCCGATGTGCTGCAATCGCCTCTGGACACCGGAATATTTTTTAAGCGCATCCGCAATATCTGCAAAAGGGATTGCAAGTTCCATTCCCAGGGCGATCGCAGCCAGGGCATTTGAAACATTATGCCTTCCCGGCAGAGCGATCGTTATCTCTCCTAAGAGTTCTTCCTGGCGCACAACCTCAAAACGGGATGAAAACCCTTCCGTCACCACACCCCGGCCATTGATGTCCGCCTGCGTGTTCAGACCATAGGTAATGATCCTCTTCTTTATGCTCGGCAAAAGATCGGCAATATTCGGATCATCAAGGCAGAGAACAGTCGCTCCGTAGAAGGGGATCTTATTGATAAACTCAAGGAAAACACCCTTGATCTCATCAAGGTCATGATAATGGTCCATGTGTTCCAGGTCGATATTCGTGACCACATTTAAAACCGGGGACAGTTGCAGAAAAGAGCCGTCAGATTCGTCCGCCTCGGCAACAAGGAATTCACCCTCTCCCAGTTTGGCGTTCGTGCCAAGACTGTTGACCTGACCGCCGATAACAACGGTCGGGTCCAGACCAGCCTGGGCCAGAATCCAGCCGGCCATGGAGGTCGTAGACGTTTTCCCATGACTCCCGGCAATGGCAATACCGTATTTTTTCAATCGCATCAACTCGGCAAGCATCTCGGCCCGTGGGATGACCGGCAGATGGCGCTCTCTGGCCGCCACCACTTCGGGATTGCTCTCACTCACGGCTGATGAGATCACAACAACATCCGCCCCGGCAATCACTTCCGCATTGTGGCCGATACTGACTTCACCACCCAGCCCACGCAGCCTTTTCGTGATAGCGGACTCCCGCAAGTCGGAACCGCTCACCCGGTACTCGAGATTTAAGAGCAGTTCAGCGATACCGCTCATGCCGATTCCGCCTATCCCGACGAAATGTATGTGTTGTGTCTTTTTATACATGTGGATTATGCATATTCAATGGTCCCAGAGTAAAACCCCTGCCTGCCAAGAGCGCCATGCATTCTTCCAGGATCTTTTCCGTGGCATGCGGTTTGGCAAGTCTTTCAGCCGCTCCCGCCATACGATTTCTCAAATCAGGATCATGGAGAAGATTGACAATTTCCTTTCCCATCCGGACCTCTGTCAGGTCCTTTTCAAGATACATCTTCGCGGCCCCGCCATCGACAAAATATTGTCCATTCTTTGCCTGATGATCATCAGCCGCATATGGATACGGCACCAGAATCGACGGCTTGCCCAGCAGCATCAGTTCGGCAAGAGTCGTTGCGCCGGCCCGGGAAACGACGAGGTCCGCTTCATTATAAATCTCGCCCATATCCGGAAAAAATGCAGCCACTCTCGCCGTAACACCCAGCCGCGCATATATGTCCCGCACCATTTTTTCATCCTGGACCCCGGTCTGGTGAATGATACGAAAATCATCCGGGAGCGAATTGATGAACGTATCTATCGCTCCTGTGACAAGAGTGTTCACACGGTGCGCGCCCTGACTGCCGCCGAGGACCAGCAGTGTGACCCCTTTTTTCGTCTCTGCGTTATTTGCTGCATGGCGCAGCAGCTCTTCTCTGACCGGATTTCCCGACACCACCGTCTTTCGTGCCGGGAAATAGCGCTCACAGCCAGGGATTGAGAGAAAAACCCTGTCCACCAGGCGGCCAAGCATCCGATTAGCAAGACCAGGCACTGAATTCTGTTCGTGGATACAGGTGGCAATCCCTTTTAATCTTGCTGCCAGAATGACCGGCCCGGTCACGTATCCGCCGACACCAAAAACAAGCGAAGGCTGAAACTCCCTGATAAGTCCCGCGGCTTCGGAAAGGGCACGCGGCAACCCGGCAAGCGTCAGGAAGCGAGTACGAAAAGATTTCCCCTTCAAGCCACTGCAGTGGATAGAGGCAACCTTATACGACTTTGTCTCAAGGGCGGATGTGTCAAGCTGACGATCGGTGCCTATAAACATCACTTCACTTCCCTCAAGACGATCCAGAACTGCATCGGCCAGTGCAATCCCCGGAAAGAGATGGCCGCCTGTCCCGCCTCCGGTGATAATTATCCGAAGATTATTTTTTTGCCGTCCACCCTTTGACATGAGACCCTTTATCAAAATCATCCAGGCAGAATAATTCCGATTTGCTGAAATTATTATGCCTGGATCTCGTACTCTTTCTTGTTATATCTGCTCGGGCTCGGGTCAAGGCCGAATTCCTGCATCACCTTCTTATAACATTCCGGGCAGTATCCGTGCGAAAGGGTATTGTACTGTTTGATAAACTGCCTGACCCATCCTTTAAGGCTCTTTCTCCGGTGACATACGCAACAGATTGTACTGACATCCATAGCTCACCCCCTATCTTGATATTTTTTTAATGGCCCTTGCCATCAAGATCCATCACCGCCTTACTGAATATCTCCCCCCTGTGTCCGTACCCTGCAAACATATCAAAACTCGCGCAAGCAGGTGAGAGCAGGACTGCATCCCCTTCTACGGCAATACTTCCAGCTCTCGCAACCGCCTCTTCAAGACTGTCACACCGTTCAACCTTTGTCAGTTTATGAAAAGCCTTGCTCATCCTCTCCCGCGCCTCACCTATCAACAATATCGCCTTTACCCTCTGTCGCACCAGGTCATCCAGCATGCCGTACTCGCCACCCTTGTCTCTGCCTCCGGCAATAAGGACAACCGGTTGTTTCATGCCCTTCAAGGCGGAATAGACCGCACCGATATTAGTCGCCTTTGAATCGTCCAGATAGGTCACGCCGTTAATCTCGGCCACGACCGTCAACCGATGACCAAGAGGAGTAAAGGTACGAATTGCCATCTGAACATCTTCTTGTGAACATCCCATCAACCGACCGGCCAGAATCGCCGCCATCGTATTCTGTACGTTCGGTTCTTCGTGCAACCGGCTTTCTGAAAGATCATAGTACTCGGCACGGCTCCGCTCCTCTTCAGATAAGACGACCCGGACCACGGTGTCGGTAAAATCCGCGCCTAAGCGGTTACCAAGGGCTTCCGAGAAGAAAAAACGCCTGTTTTGCGGCATTGCATGAAGCCGCCCCAGAATTTCTTCGTCATTCCCGTTCAATACTGCAATATCATCCGGCTTCTGATAAGCAAAAATACTCATCTTGGATTCCGCATAGGCATCAAAACCAGCATACCGGTCCAGATGGTCCGGTGTAATGTTCAGAAGAAGCGCCACATCCGGCCGAAAAGCTCCGGCGGTATCAAGCTGAAAGCTGCTTACCTCGACAACGGCAATGTCGGCATCCTGCAGGCCGAGGACATATTCCGTTAAAGGCGTGCCGAGATTGCCGCCCAAGAAAACCTTTTTCCCGGCGCTCTGAAACATTCCCGCCAACAGGGTCACCACAGTACTCTTGCCATTGGTGCCTGTTACCGCGGCCATCGGAGTTTTCATGCTGCGTGCGGCAAGCCCCATTTCTCCGATGATCGGTGTTCCTTTTGCGCGGACCTCCTGCAGCACAGACGCGGTCAAGGGCACTCCGGGACTGACGACAACATGATCCGCCGAGAAAAAAAGCTCTTTCGAATGCATGCCGGTCTCAACAAAAACATCTTCCTGCCGCAACCGGTCAAGGGCCTCCTGGTCGATATTTCCCTTTTCTGAAGAGTCGGAAACTGAAACCCTGGCGCCCATTTTTTTCAAGAGTTTGATTGAGGACATGCCCGACTTGCCAAGCCCGACAACCAGCACATGTCTGCCCGCAAAAGTCTCATCTCGAAAATCATGTTGCTCTGCCGGGTGCATTGTTTTTCTCACCGAATAACTATTCAGGTAAAACTAAATAATTGCCTAAACACCATCTTGTAACTGTTCAGCAGTGCCCCAGATGTGCACCCATCCGGGCATAAACTCCAGCAGGCTGGAGAACTATAGTAGTCCTATGTGAACCAGCCTGATCGCGTGCAGATGGGGTGCTGCTGAACAGTTACCTCACCGAAGCTTCAGGGTTGCGAGCGCCGTCAGTCCCATAATGATGGAGACGATCCAGAATCGGACCACCACCTTGGGCTCCTCCCAGCCTTTCTTCTCAAAATGATGGTGAAAGGGGGCCATCAGAAATATCCTTTTCCCACCGCTCATCTTAAAAAAACCAACCTGCAGGATGACCGAAAGGGCCTCCATGACAAAAACCCCGCCAACAATGACGAGCAGAATCTCCTGCTTGATAATGACCGCTACCGATCCTAAGGCGGCGCCCAGAGAAAGAGAGCCGACATCACCCATGAAAATCTGGGCGGGAAAGGCGTTAAACCACAGAAAACCGAGCGTACTTCCCATCATGGCCCCGCAGAAGACCGCCACTTCGCCTGCTCCCTGGACAAAGGATATCTGCAGATAGGAAGCAAGGACGGCATGACCGGCCAGATAGGAGAACAAAAGATAAACAGCGCTTGAGACCACCGTGGGACCGGTTGCCAGACCATCCAGACCGTCTGTCAGATTCACTGCATTGGAGGCACCGACAATAACCAGAATTGCAAAAAACACATATCCCCAGGAAAGGTCCGGGTTCACATTTTTTAAGAAAGGAAAACTCAAATGACTGTCAAAGGTCTGCAGGTTAACCAGGATAAGGCCGGCAACACCGGCGCCGGCAATCTGCAGGAGCATCTTTCCTCTGGCGCTCAACCCGTGAGAGTCCTGTTTTTTTATCTTTCTGTAGTCATCATAGGCCCCCACTGCCGCAAACCATAAGGTCACTCCGAGGATCAGCCAGACAAAGCGGTTTGTAAGATCAACCCAGAGCAGAGTAGAAAAAAGAATGGCGGCAAGGATGAACAGGCCACCCATGGTGGGCACTCCCTCTTTAGAGAAATGTGTTTCAGGGCCGTCATCCCTGATCACCTGACCGATCTGAAACTTCTGCATGGTCCGGATAAACAACGGCCCCAGAATCAGCACAAAGAGAAAAGCGGTCACTATCGCCCCAATGCTTCGAAAGGTAATATACCTGAAGACATTAAATGCGCTGAACATCTCGTGAAGTGGAAAAAGTAACGAGTAAAGCATTGTTTAAGTTTTTAAAATCCTTCGTTAATTTCTTCGTCTTTTAGATTTATAACCTAAGATGAAAAAAGCCGGCTACAGCCCGGCTCTTTTCATGTCCTCTATCAGGGTCTCCATTCTCATTCCACGGGACCCTTTGATGAGCAGAAAGTCCCCTGTGGAGAGAACCCCTTTTTTAACAAGTTGTACCAGATAGGGAGCCATCTCTTTTTTTGATTCAAAAAATGCGGTCCGGGATGCCTTCATCCCTTTCAGCCGTGCCCCTTCGACTGTTTTTTTTGCGTATTCACCGACAGTGACCAGACGAGTAAAACCCATTTCAGCAACCGCCTCACCTGTCTTCTTGTGGGCCTCTTCGCTTACACTACCCAGTTCAAGCATATCTCCGAGCGCCACAACGCATCTTTTGCTCCTGCTCATGCCGGCAAGGGTCTTCAAGGCTGCCAGAACCGACGAAGGGTTGGCATTGTACGCATCATTTATCACACAAATCCCGCTTTGGAGACGTTCAATCTCAAAACGCCGGGCGGGCGGTTCAAAGGATTCCAGCCCTCTGACAATCTCCTTGATATTCATCCCGGCGGCATAGGCAAGGGCTGCGGCTGCCAGACTGTTCTCCACATTATGTGCGCCCAATGCCTTTAAGGTAAGTCTCTTCTTTTTCCCTCCGACATGGAGGGTATATGCCATTCCATGCTCACCCTTATTGTAAAGATGCGTAGCGCGTACAAAAGCCTCTTTACGGCGGCCGAAGGTAATTTTTGCATGACCGGCCTTTGAGGCGAGCCTGCGCACCCTTGTATCGTCAATATTGACTGCCAGGGTCCCCCACAGCTTCATCTCCTCAAAAAGTTCTCCCTTTGCCTGAGCAACTCCGCTGATATCCCCAAGCCCCTCCAGATGAGCGGGCTGGATATTGACGATACAGGCAATATCCGGATCGGCAATTTTCGTCAGCCGCCGGATCTCGCCCGGCCTGTTCATCCCCATCTCAAGCACAGCACAGTCATCCCTGAACCCGAGCGGCAGCAAAGAAAGCGGCATTCCAATCAGGTTGTTAAAATTTCCCTTTGTCTTTAATACCTCGTATTTTCCGCCAAGTATGACAGCGGTCATCTCCTTTACCGTTGTCTTTCCGGAACTACCGGTAATAGCCAGCACCTGAACATGCTGCATGCTTGCACGCCGGTATTTTGCCAGATCACCCAACGCCGCGAGCGTGTTTTTCACGAGAATGACGGCAACCGGCAGCGATTGTTCCGGGACCATTGAGACAACAACACCGGCGGCGCCCTTTTTGACCGCCTCGTTGACAAAGGCCTCACCGTTGAAATTGTCCCCCCGAAGGGCGACAAACAGGTCTCCGGCCTCAATGGTCCTGGTGTCTGTGGAGATGGACCTGAACTGTGCATGAGAACTTCCGGAGATGAACCTGCCGTCTGTGGCCAGCAGCACCTGCGACACGGTCCATACAGGATTCTGGACCGTAGAAAATCCATACCCGAACCCGGATGAAGAACTGTGGAGAGCACTCTCACCCTGACAGGACACCCTGTCCCCCTGCATACATTCCATCATGGCGCTCCTCCCGCTCCGTTCACACTGTTTTCCGCCTCAAGGCGATCATCAAAAAAGACCTTTTTCCCCTTTACAATCTGGTAGCGCTCGTGCCCCTTGCCGCAGATAGCGACAACGTCACCCTTTCGAGCATATCGCACTGCAACACGAATCGCCTCCCGACGAGACCTGATCACATCGTAGCATCCGTGCCAGCCCTGCCGGAGAAATACCTCGGCGCGCATTCGTTTCACCGGTAATGCCCCGACACCCCGCTCTATCTGTGAAAGAATCCGGTCAGGCGACTCGGAGCGTGGGTTGTCGGATGTAAGCAGCACCCCATCAGCCAGTTGGGCCGCAATCCTGCCCATTTCCGGGCGTTTTCCGGCGTCTCTGTCACCGCCGCACCCGAACACGACAATGAGCCTCTCCGGACCAAGTCCGCGCAAGGAGATAAGGACATTTTCAAGGGCGTCCGGAGTATGTGCGTAATCAACAAAGATTTCAAAATCACCTGTATGAACTCGTTCTAGTCGGCCGGGAGCGCCTGTTGCTTTTGCCAGGGCTTTCTTTATAACTTGCGGGTGTATTCCGAGCGCTATGCCGGCCCCGGTTGCAGCCAGCAAGTTCTGCAGGTTAAATTCCCCGACCAGGGGCGAGGTAAGTGAAAAATTTCCCCGAGGCGTGCGTACTTCCGCTCTCACACCTTGAAAGTCGGAATGAAAGCGGGAAGCAGTGATATGACAGCCGGCCCTCCGGCCGCAACTGATAACTTCCAGGGACCGGTCGAAAATGTCTCCTTGCAATTCCTTTAATAACCGCTCCCCCCAATCGTACTTTCTCTCCTTTTCTCCGCCATGTGCATGACCGGAGCGAACGACAACCGCCTTGCCGCCTTTTTTCAAAAGCTCTGTAAAAAGCATCTTTTTGCTGTCAAAATAGCTTTTCATATTTCCGTGAAAATCAAGATGGTCCCTGGTCAGATTCGTAAAAAGCGCTACATCATATTCAATTCCCTTGAGCCGTGCTTGCGAAAGTGAGTGTGAGGATACCTCCATCACAACATGGCTGACTCCGGCATCAGCCATCCGCCGCAAAAGCCCATGAAGCGCGACCGGTTCCGGTGTTGTAAATGGCGCCGGCATCTCTCTCCCAAGATAGCGATAATTCACTGTTCCGATAATACCGGGACATCCTCCCTCTTCCGCAATCACAGCCTCAAGAAGATATGCTGTCGTGGTCTTGCCGTTCGTTCCTGTTAT
>DAOVSZ010000241.1 GCA_030627725.1 Desulfobulbaceae bacterium | reverse complement strand
GAGGCGATTGCCAAGATCAAGGGGGCCATCAAGAAGACCTACGGAGTCAAGGGCGACGAGATCGTCCAGCTCAACTTCAACGCGGTCGACGGCACGCTGGCAAACCTCCACGAGGTCAAGGTCCCGGCCGAGGTCACCGCCACCCGCATGCGGCCGCCCATCGTCTCCGAGGACGCGCCCGAGCTGGTGCAGAAGGTCACCGCGCTGATGCTCGCCGGCAAGGGCGATCTGCTGCCGGTCAGCGCCTTCCCGCCCGACGGCACCTGGCCGACCGCCACCACCCAGTATGAAAAAAGAAATATCGCGGTGCATGTGCCTGAATGGATCCCGAAAAACTGCATCCAGTGCGGCCGTTGCTCACTTGTCTGCCCGCACGCAGCCATCCGCATGAAGATCGTCAAACCTGCGGACCTCAAGAAAAAACCAAAATCCCTCAAGGTTGCCGATGCGACCGGCAAGCAGTTCAAGGGCAAGAAGACCGTTATTCAGGTCTTTACCGAGGACTGCTGCGGCTGTACCCTGTGCGTGGATGCCTGTCCGGCTAAGACAAAGGCCCTCACCATGATCGATAACAACGAGAAGGTCCAGATCCAGGAATCCGCCAATGTGAAGTACTTCCTTGCATTGCCGGAAATGGCAAACGCCGAGATCGATCCTTCAACCGTCAAGGGCAGCCAGCTCAAACGACCGCTCTTTGAGTTCTCAGGCGCCTGTGCCGGCTGCGGCGAGACCCCGTACGTCAAACTTGTCACCCAGATGTTCGGCGACCGGATGATGATCGCAAACGCTACAGGCTGTTCCTCCATCTACGGAGGCAATCTGCCCACAACCCCATACTGCAAACGTGAAGACGGACGCGGCCCGATCTGGTCCAACTCCCTGTTTGAAGACAATGCGGAATTCGGACTTGGTATGCGTTACTCAGTTAACAAACTTGGCTCACAGGCAGCAGAACTGCTCAACGAGGCAGTCGAGGAAAAACTCATCACCAAAAAGATGGCAAACGATCTCACCAAGGCGTCTCAGAAAACTCAGGACGAGATCGAGGCGCAGCGCGGCCGTGTTGACAAGCTGAAAGAGGCGTTAGCCGGCAGCGACAGTGTAATCGCCAAGCGGCTTCTGCCGGTTGCCGACTACCTGGTCAAAAAATCCGTCTGGATATTCGGCGGTGACGGCTGGGCCTACGATATCGGCTACGGCGGACTGGACCACGTGCTTGCTTCCGGCGAGAACGTCAACGTCATGATCCTTGACACCGAGGTCTACTCAAACACCGGCGGCCAGATGTCAAAATCAACCCCACGCGCCGCAACCGCACAGTTTGCCGCAGGCGGCAAGAAGATGCCGAAAAAAGATATCGGCATGATCTTCTCCACCTACGGCAACGTGTATGTGGCCAAGGTCTCCTTGGGAGCAAACCCCGGCCAGGTCGCAAAAGCCATTGCCGAGGCAGAGGCCTATGACGGACCGTCCCTGATCATTGCCTATGCGCACTGCATCAACCACGGTCTGAACCTTGCCAAGGGTCTGGAGCAACAGAAAAAGGCGGTTGCCTGCGGTCACTGGCCGCTCTACCGCTACAACCCGGAGCTCGAAGAGGCCGGCAAAAACCCGCTCCATATCGACAGCAAGGCGCCATCCATGCCGTTTGCAGACTACGCGCTCAATGAAAACCGCTACCGGATGCTGAAAATGATGAACCCGACCCATGCGGACGAACTCATGGCATTGAGCCAGAAAGACGTTGATAAATCGTGGAAATTCCTCGAAGGCCGCGCCAAGGCGCTTGAGCCGGAAAAGAAAAAATAATAAACTCAAACCATAAATAAGCAAAAAAGGCGGCACATATGTGCCGCCTTTTTTTATGTCTGGCCTCTTATAGACAATAATGGAGTTAACCCGCTCGAACGGATGAAACAAGACCTTATTTTTCTTCGTAATGTTGTCGGTCTCGTAGATAATCGAGGTACGAGACTTCGAAAAGCACGAGACGAACGCGTTAACCGTCTCTATCTTATTGAAATCATTGAAGGCGAATTTAGCGATTTCGACTTTTCACGAGGTTGTCACTATTGGGCTATTATGATACCATTTAAGCAGAGTATGAGAATGAGAACATGAAACATCCGACCTCAAAACGATGAACGTTGAACGTTGAACCTCTCAAACAGGAGGCAATGACCATGAATGACGATGTTGTGATAACTCCGGGAATGCAGCAGTATATCGATAAGAACAACACATATCTTGCAAAGCGTGCCAAGTATATCAAGAATGTGGTCAAGAAATGGAAGTTCGACACCATTGCCGTGCATGGTCTCTACGAGGTAAACGAGGCGATCGAGGACTACCAGGGCGCAATCATCGAACCCATCTTCATGAGCACCTCGCAGGCCTATCGGGATTCCGATGAGATGGCTGCGGCCCTTGCCTATAAAATCCCGACCTGGTGCTACTCAAGGATCGCAAATCCATCAACCTACTACTATGAATGGACCCTGGCCCTGCTTGAGGGGTATGGTTTTGAAGGAGAGACATCGTGCTGTTCAACCTCGTCCGGCATGGCCGCGATCATGACCGCGGTGCAGCCCTTTCTGGTCATAAAAAAAGACGTCTGTGAACCACGAAACTTCGTCGCCACCTCGCAGTGTTACGGCGGCACCTTTCAGCAGTTTTCAATTCGCCTGATGCAGGAGAGAAACATCGAATGCCGCTGGGTCACGGATGCGACCGACATCGATGAATGGGCGAAAAAGATCGACAAGAACACCCGGTTTCTGTACGGCGAACTCCCCAGCAACCCCCAGCTCGGTTTCTTTGACATCGAAAAGGTAGCGGACCTTGCCCATGCACACAGCCTGCCCCTGATCATAGACGCAACCATTGCCACTCCGGCCCTTTTGCGACCGATCCGGCACGGCGCCGACATCGTCGTCCACTCAGCCACCAAGACCCTCACCACAAGCGGTTTCGGCATCTGCGGGGCGGTGATTGCGAGAAAAAATCTTGTCACCAACATCGATGACGATCAGCTCAAGGCCGACTTCTCACTCCATGTCAAATATCTGCAAAACCGTGACTTCGGCCCCAACCTGCACCCGATGCAGGCGGTGATGACCTTAAACGACATGCGCACCCTGCGCTCCAAGGTCGACCTGATGAGCCGCAATACTATGAAAGTCGCCTTATTTTTGAAGAAACATCCCAAAGTGGAAAGCGCTCAGTACCTCGGCCTCGACGATCATCCCCTGCATGACCTTTCCAGCAGATACATGTGGCTCGTTGATGCGGAACATGACGAACAGTACGGAAAGCCGGTAAATCGCTACGGCCATCTGATGTCATTCTGCGTTAAGGGAGGAGCTGAAAAAACTCGCGTATTTTTTGACGGCTTAAACCGGATCTGGCGGGCAACAGACCTCGGCAGGATCAAAAGCGTCGCCACCATCCCGGCCATCTCCACCCATCAGCAGCAGGGAGAAGAAGGACGAGCCCTGGCAGGGATCCCGCCCAACATGGTCCGTCTCTGCGTCGGCGCCGAGCACCCGGATGACATCATAGCTGATCTCGATCAGGCGCTTGCCGGGGTGAGATAAAGGCTGACGGCTGTTAGGGAAGAAACTACAGGCAGATGTGAGAAGATTTTAAGGGAAGGCACGAGTGAAAACGGCTCGAACGGTTCAAGCGGTTTGAACGGTTCAAATCGACAGGACGCTAAAACTTCACCTTACAGAAACGTCTTTTCCCAACCTTGAGCAAGACTTCGCCTGATGCCTTGACGTTGTAATCGACATCGGTGATTTTCTCGCCATCAACGGAGACGGCGTTCTGCTTGATCATGCGGCGGGCCTCGCCTGTTCCCTTTACCATGCCGGTGTCAACAAGCAAGCGTGGAAGCCATACTTCACTTTCTTCGGTTGAGACGACTTTCTCCGGAATATCATCCGGCAGGTCATGCTTTTTGAAAACACTTTCGAAATTTTCCTCTGCCTTTATAGCTGCCTCCCGACCATGAAACCGGGCTGTCAATTCCCGCGCCAACTGCTGTTTTACCGCCTTGGGATGGACCTTGCCGTCTTCCATCTCCTGTTGCAACGCAGCTACCTCGGAGGTGGAGAGATCGCTGAGGAGTTCATAGTAACGAAACATAAGGGTATCGGTGATGGAGAGGGTCTTGCCGTAGATATTATCAGCGGTCTCGGTGATGCCGATATAGTTCCCCAGCGATTTGCTCATCTTGTTGACGCCGTCAAGCCCTTCGAGCAACGGCATGGTGATCACCACCTGCGGCTCCTGCCCCCAGGCACGCTGCAGGTCCCGGCCCATGAGCAGGTTGAAACGCTGGTCCGTGCCGCCCAGTTCGACATCCGCATGCATAGCCACGGAATCATAACCCTGGATCAGCGGATAGAGAAACTCATGGATACTGATCGGACGCTCGTTTTGAAAGCGGACCTTAAAATCCTCCCGCTCAAGCATTCTTGCAACAGTCAGCCTTGAGGCAAGGCGGATAAAATCATGGGAGGAAAGATCGTTCAGCCAGGCGCTGTTGAACACGACCTTGGTCTTGTCAGGATCGAGAATCTTAAAGACCTGCTCTTTATAGGTCTCGGCATTTTTTGCCACATCCTCTACGGTCAGGGGCTTTCTGGTCTCCGACTTGCCGGTCGGGTCACCTATCATACCGGTAAAATCACCGATAAGAAAGTTAATCTCATGGCCTAAGTCCTGAAAATGCTTCAGCTTCTGAATAAGAACCGTATGTCCCAGATGAAGGTCAGGAGCTGTCGGATCAAACCCGGCCTTGATCTTCAAAGGCACACCGGATTGTTCGGATTTTTTCAGTTTTTCAACCAGGTCCTCTTTTGAAATGACATCAACAGCCCCGCGGCTGATCAAATCGACCTGTTCTTCAATTGTCTGTTTCATAATAACTATGGTTTACGGCATAACTACAGTTTACGGTTTACAGTTTACAGTTTACAGT
>DAOVSZ010000028.1 GCA_030627725.1 Desulfobulbaceae bacterium | reverse complement strand
CCCCATTCGTCGGGATACCGGCGAAATAATCGGTGTGGTCCTTGTTTTTCGGGACATAACAGTGAGCCAGAAGATGGAAGAAGAGTTGAGGCAGATGCGAAACATTGAGTCTATAGGCCTGCTTGCAGGGGGCATTGCCCATGACTTCAATAATATTTTGACCGGTATCCTTGGAAATATCAATATTGCCCAAATAGTACAAGATGACCCGGAAAAGGTCGCCACGTGTCTCAATGATGCGGAAACAGCCTGCTATCGTGCAAAAGAATTGACCGGCCAGCTTATCACTTTTTCAAAAGGCGGGGCGCCGGTCAAAAAAAACGCCTCTCTGAAAAAGCTGATAGAGGAATCGTCCGGTTTTATTCTCAGCGGTTCCAATGTTCAGCGTGAACTTGCCCTGCCGGATGACCTCTGGTCGGTTGATATTGACCCAGGCCAGATAAACCAGGTCATCAATAATATCATAATAAATGCCGACCAGGCCATGCCGGGAGGGGGGCGTCTCTGGGTGACGGCGGAAAATATTACTGTTAATGAGGATGATGCCCTGCCCCTTGCAGCCGGCAAATATGTAAAAGTCACCTTCAGGGACCAGGGAATAGGTATACCCGGGACCTATATCGAAAAGATTTTTGATCCGTACTTCACTACCAAACAGGCAGGGAAAGGGCTTGGACTGGCAAGCGCCTTCTCAATACTAAAGCAGCATAACGGTATTATTACCGTTGATTCGGCGCCGGGTGTTGGTACGAGCTTTTCTATGTACCTCCCGGCTTCTCTGAAACAACAGGAGATAGAACAAGACACACCACAACAGAAAATTTCCGGTTCAGGAAGTGGAAAAATTCTCGTCATGGATGATGAGGATATGGTAAGAAATGTCACATCTTCAATGCTGACAACGTTAGGATATGAAGTTGAAACGGCAAGAAACGGCGTGGAAGCAATTAAACTCTACCAACAATCAAGCGAAGCGGGAAAACCGTATGATGCGGTTATTCTTGATCTCACTATTCCCGGAGGAATGGGAGGCAGGGAAACGATTGAAAAACTCCTTGCAATAAACCCAGAAATCAAGGCGATTGTCAGCAGCGGCTATTCCAATGACCCAATACTTTCGGAATATCAAAAATACGGATTTTGCGAAGTTCTTGTCAAGCCCATGATGCTCGGGGAATTAAGTGAGGTGCTGAAAAAGCTCACAGGCCAACAATGACAGGCCGGGCCAAAGGCGCACCTCTTCTCTCCGGCTGACAGGGAATGAAAAATAAAAAAAGCGCCCTAACGGGCAGAGAGTCCGAGTGCAACTTTTAATTTTTCATTTTTCACTCTGCATTGTCGTTTACTACAGAATGCCGATCAGAAAGAGCACGACAACAACACAGACAAAAAATATCCCTACTGTTTCACATTCAGGCCCGTCTTCGGGAAAATCGTGATGACCGCTCATAGCTCTACCCTCCGTTACGTAGTCTTTTCTCTTGGAAGCAACTCAGCTACCGCATCGTGCATTTTGTGCGCAAGTTCCTGCTTCTGTTTCGTTGTATAGGATTTTGTCTCAATCGGCTCTCCAACCCGGATGCGAACCTTTCCAGACCTCACAAACAACCTTCCTTTCGGAAGGACCTCATACGTTCCGATAATCGCCACCGGCACGATCGGCACTCCCGACCTGATGGCAAGCACCATGCCGCCGGTCTTGAACGGCTGGAGTCTGCCGTCCCGGCTGCGCGTTCCTTCAGGAAAGATAACGACAGCTGTGCCACCGGCAATCCTCCGGGCTGCTTCAGCAAGGCTTTTCATCGCCCGCCGGCCATGCGTTCTGTCTACCGGGATATATCCGGCAAGACGCATGGCAGGCCCAAAAATCGGAATCCGGAAGAGTTCCTTTTTTGCCAGCCAGCGAAAATCATGGTCAAAAAAACCCTGCATCGCAAAAATATCAAACTGGCTCTGGTGGTTGGCGGCAAAGATGTAAGGCATATCAGGCGTGAGTCTTTCCACCCCTTCAACCGTCACCGTGACTCCGCTTAGAGAGGCAATACATCTCCCCCAGAAACGGGGAAAAATCTGGACCGTTTTTGAAGAGACCCGAAAGACAACAAGTGCAGCCAAAGCCAAAATACTGACGATCATGGTCAGCACCGGCACAAAGCCAAGCACGAAAACCGCCCTTACTCTCTGAAAAATTTTCATAAAAAAATGGTAACTATTCAGTTACAGGATGGTGTTTAGGCCACGTATGCAATTCCACGCTGAATAATTACAAAAATTGGAAAATAAGGTTTTTCAAGCGCAAAGGCCATCCGGTGTCCGCTTGACACTCTTGTCTTATGTAGCATACGAACTAAAATATATCAACTCAATGCTCTCTTTGCTCAAAGACTCCGTCATAAACGGAGCCATCTCTCTCTCATCTTTAATTGAACGATCCTTTCAAAAGTGGTACTATCAATTTTTCGTTCGGGCAATCCGACCCCTTTCCAATCCTCCTACAAGAGCCTTAGCTGAAAATCAGAAATGTCTCAAGACAGACCTGAAGAAAGATTGAGCTCAATTCCGATTTCCGGCGAAAAAGTGTCCGATCCTGAAAAGCTTCCTGAAAAAACCGGAATGGATCAGAAACCCCTACGGCAGGAGCCCACTGACCAGGAACTGAAACCAAAATTCTCCAGAAAAGAGACCCCAAGAAAAAGATCTCTCGGCTGGCCGAAGCTTGTCGTCCTGTTCATTCTTTTTGCTCTCTTTTCAATTCTCATTGCCGGAAGATTTCTGGCGCCTTTTCTTCTTGAGACCGTTCTTGCGGAGATCCTGGCAGAAAAAACCGAACGCCCCATTACCATCGGCTCTGCCGATTTTGATCCTCTCTCGTTAACCCTGACACTCCACAACGGCATTATCGGTCCAAAGGTGAACGACCCTGACGATACGGTCGACCCCATCCTTTCATTCAGCCGACTGTCGATCGATCTTGACGGCCGATCGCTTCAGAAGCGTGCTCTCATCATCAGTCAGGCCGACATAGATAAATTATTTGTCCATCTCGTCCGCGATCATGACTCCTCCTACAATATCATAAAGATGGTGACAACGGATCTTTTCGAAAACGAAACATCCGAAAAGAAAGTGCCCTTCCCCCTTAGCCTTTTTTTCAAAACACCACTTCGCTACTCTTGCAACAATATTTCAGTAGCAAACAGCCGGCTTATCTTCAACGATCTTCCTGCCGGGAAAACCCACACCATTGAAAAAGTATCGCTGGCGCTCCCGACCCTTTCCAATTTCACTTTCGAAACAGGCAAAGGGCAATCTGCAAAACATGATCGCTTTCTCAACCCGAAATTCGCAGCTGTCATCAACGGCAGCCCGATTGACCTTACAGGCGAAACCAAACTCGCAGGAGACAGCCTTGAGGCCCGCCTTGATATCACGTTAAAAGCGCTTGACCTGCCCAGCTACATGGGCTACCTGCCCGGCATATCAGAATTCAAAGTTACCAAGGGAACTGCCGATCTCGACCTTCACCTCATTTTTTCCACAGGAGGTCAAGCCCCGGAATCGCAGTTACAGCTACAAGGCACCGGTATCTTTACAGATATCTGGCTGCACGGCATCGAAGGGGCTCTTACCAAGATCCCTCACCTGAAAGCTGCCGGCTCCTTTTCCCCTCTTCTCAACCGCTATCACTTCAAGGACCTACGGATCAAGAATCCTGAAATCCAGCTGGACCGGCTGAACTCCGGAGACTGGGCAACACCGGGTTTCACCCTGAAGCAGAGTGAAAAACACCCCATTAAATTAGCCATAGACCGTCTGCGAGTCACAGACGCCAGGATTTCTTTTGTCGATCGCTCTATCAAAGGTGGTTTCTCCGACACCTGGTCCGATATCCAACTCACACTCGACTCCTTTTCGCCAGGCAGCAGCAAACCTGCATCCTTTCTTGTGAACGGAACCAGTGAAACCGGGACACGGATCTCGTCTCAAGGAACGATCACGGATACCCTCCTTGCAAAAACGGAAGGACTTCTTGTAGTAGAACAGCTCGACAGCTCCCGACTAGCGCCATATCTTTCTTTTTTTCCAAAAGGTTTCAGGCTCCAATCCGCAACTATTCCGAGGTTTGAAAGCCATTTCACCGTAAGCAGGAACCTTCCCGAGGAAGACCAACTGTACATCTTCAGAGATATCAGCGTATCGATAATTGATCTGAGCCTGGCCCATCTGGACCAGGAATGGCTCAGAGTGCCTGCAATAAACATCTCCAAGGCCGGGCTGAATTTTTCAGAAAGACTCCTGGATTTCGGCTCCGTTGAAGTAAACAACGGGCATCTTATGATCAAGAAGGACAAAAACGGCATTACCAACTGGCAGTCTCTGGAGCTGGATGACACCAAAAAAGATCCTTCCGCCGCCTGGAAGATTTCTCTCCAATCACTTAACTTCGTTAACTCCTCCATCGACATTGAAGACCAGACCTTCCGTGATCCCCTGAAACTGCATCTTACAGACTTTACAGGCCTTGCCACACATCTCTCGAATGAGGAAGGGAAAATCGGGCAGGTAGCCGGTTCGCTCTTTCTTGAACAGAAAAACGGTCGGCTTCACTACACCGGCACGGCTGCATTCAATCCATTCTCGTTGACACTGGACTGCCAGGTTGAGGATCTCCTCCTTACTTCTATCAGACCGCTTCTTACCGAATGGTATGCGCCTGAAATCACGGAAGGAACCATGAAGGCAAAAGGAAAAGTAACCCTGCCGGATTTTTCCTTTCATGGTCTTGCCGGGATAACCTCTTTTACCTCCGTCAACAACGACGGACGGCTTGCAGAATGGCAGAATGCGGTAGCCCAGGATCTCCAACTCACGTTTACCCCCTTTTCCCTGACCATCCCCAGCATTTCTGTTGACAAACCATATTTGAATTGGACGATCTACGAGGACAGGAATTCATCGCTTGCCGATATGTTTGTTGGCAAGGAAGAAGAGAAACAGACTGGCGACCCCAGTGTAATCATTGGCAAGATCGTTATAAATGCAGGGTTTCTGGAGTTTATCGACCAGACGGCAGTACCTCCGAAAACAACAAAAATAACTCCGATCACCGGCGCCATAACAACTCTGAAAGATGTCCCGCAGAATCGCTGTCTTTTTGACCTGCAGGGAATTGTAGATGATGTATCTCCACTCTCCTTTACTGGAAACTTAGGTTTTTTTGATCCCTTTATCTATGCCGATTTCAAGACCCATATCTCGGAGTTGAATCTGGCCGAAAACAGCCAGTACATTGAATCTTCTCTCGGCTATGCAATCAAACAGGGTTCGCTTGCCATGACAACCGCTTATCATCAGGAAGATGGGACCATCAAGGCGGAAAACAAGATCCTGCTGAAAGATTTCAAACTCGGCCGCCGCCTTGGAGACAGCTCACACCTTCCGCTTACCCTTGCGCTGCTCACTGACACCAATGGCAATATTCAAATGAATCTACCGGTAAGCGGCACCACCGGCGACCCCTCATTTTCTTACAGAACAAGCGTGATAAAAATGTTCCGCAACCTTCTGCTCAAAACAGCAATTTCTCCATTTTCACTCCTTGCAACCCTCTTGCCCAAAACCAGTTCGCCGGACCTGGACCACATTATCTTTCCCTTTGGAGCATCTCATCTGCCTCAGGAAAAAACAGGTATGCTTCACGATCTGACAGAGGCCCTCAAACAAAGGCCCTGGCTGAAAATCAGGATAAAGGCATTTGCCGATGCAAAGGGTGACAGAGAGGCAATTATTTCCAAATGGCAGAGTGACGCGGCACAACGCCGTCTGGAAGATGAGACCCGCATGTCCGAAAGCCTTTCATCTCATTACGGAAACGAAGAAATTAACCGTGTGAATCTACCGGCAGAAAAAAAGGCGCCTCAAGAAGCGCAACCGTCGGCATCTTTCGTGGAAGTAAAAGACGCTATCCTGGTGGGCCTTGCACGGCAGCGAGCCCAGAGCGTCCATGATACACTCATCAGCCTTGGCACAGACCCTGACCGTCTTATCCTGGATAAAGACGTCATCCTTGTCCCTGAAGGATCGCTGGGCCGATCAGGGAACAGAGTAGATTTCAAACTCGAAACTATTTGGAAATAGCTTATGAAAAATCTGAAAGAATTGATCACCAGCACCAGGACCTTTCGGCGATTTCGACAGGATGTGCCGGTTGAGACAGAGACCCTTCTGGAGTTGATCGAACTGGCGCGGCTTGGCGGCTCTGCCCGGAATGCACAGCCGCTTAAATATGCTGTTTGTAATAAACCTTCAATCAATGAAAGAATATTTCCGCACCTCGGATGGGCAGGATATCTTACAGACTGGTCCGGCCCGGCGGAAGGAGAACGGCCGACCGCCTACATCATCTGCCTTCTTGACACCACCATCAGCACGGAAGCGGAGTGTGATCTCGGCATAGCAACCCAGAATATTCTCCTGGGCGCCACAACAAAAGGGCTTGGCGGCTGTCGTATCGGTTCGATCTCAAATAAATTGCACAGCGCCCTCAACCTTCCACCGCACCTTAAGATACTCCTGGTCATTGCCCTCGGCCGGCCGGATGAAACCGTACTGCTTGAAAAAAGTGAAAAAGGCGGGGGAATTAAATACTGGCGGGACAAAGACGAGGTGCACCATGTGCCGAAAAGAAGCCTTGAAGAGATAAGATTGCCCCTGTAACTGTAAGCTCTCAGCATTCAGAAAAAATATCGCTTTTTCAATCGAATCCGAAATCCCAAATCAAAAAGTTGATCTCTGCGCTGAGGACTTTTCACTCTTTTCAACCCTCCGAGCGGAATCCCATCCCTCCCGAAACCCTCGGAGATACGCCTTTTTCAGCAACGGATTTTCAAACTCCACACTCTCCTCGGGCAATCCCATCCCACCCTGCCTGATCCCGGCCGCGTAACCACGCTGGTATTGTTCCAGCACCTCCATTTCGGCCGTCCCTGTCCCATATCTCACAGAGTCAACACACCGCTGCACCAGAAAAATCGTCAGCACAAGGAGAACGACTACCGTCACCCTGAACCCGATCTTCGTATAGAGAGGTATCTCTTTTTTTTCAACCATCACCAAACCGCATTTCTCATAAGAATCAAAATAACCATATTAAATAATTTTCTTGACAAATTGTCTGAGAAATAATAAATGGGTTATCCACTTTGTACCTATAATAGGATTTCATAATATTTCAAAGATACCAAAATAATAATATACGCCGTGCCAACGAATGCTTAATTATTCAACACAGCCATATTTTATAACCATTCCCAGGGATAATAACATATTATGAGAAAAAATTTCTTTAACCAGATTCTGTTCCTTGCTTCATTTCTTATTTTTCCCATCGTATGCGTCATACCTTCCCAGGCCACTGAAAACAGTGAATGCCAGGAATGCCATAGCGATGACTCCCTCGAACGAGCTGAATCCACCGGGATCAGTGACAAAGTTTTTGTTGACGACCATAAATTCAAGATTTCGGTCCATAACATAAACGGCATCACCTGTGTTGACTGCCATGCAGACATCGAGGAACTCAACTGGGATGACGATGTTCCCCACAGCGTATCGCTCGCGGCTGTTGAGTGTCAAAATTGTCATGATGAGGAAGCCGAGGCTTACCAGAACAGTGTGCACAAAAAAGCAGGCAGCAAAGGAATCTCCATACCCTGTTCTGCATGTCATGGCTACCATTATGTAACGTACCTTGCACCAAAGTCAATTTTTGAAAGAGTAAACGCTTTCTGCCTCAAATGCCACAACCCGGATAATTTTCATGACTGGCTTCCCCAGAAGAGTACGCATTTCAAGTATGTGGAGTGTACCGTCTGCCACGCTCCGGACTCCCCACGATATATCAATCTCAGATTTTTTGACCTTGTTTCAAACAAATTTCTTGAAACAAGCGACCTAGTTGCTGCCCTGGACACTGATATTGAAGGGTTTGCGGCCCTTCTTGATACGGATTCCAGTGGAGATCTGAGCAAGAACGAGTTTGAAAACTTTGTTCTCCGTCTACGGCAGAAAGGAATACGAGGCACCTTCCACGGCGAACTCATCTCCCAGATAGAACCGGTTATTCACCATGTCAACCGCGGTGAAGCAAATAGAGACTGTAAAGCATGTCACACGCCGAACTCTCCTTATTTTGAACGGGTAGTTATCAGTCTCACCTCAGATGATGGCTCTATTGAGCAGTTACAGGTAGAGCGAAAAGTACTGGAAACATTTCATGTCACACATTTTTATGTCCTGGGCGGGACCAGTGTAAGAATACTTGACAAAATTGGACTGCTGCTGATAGTAGGCGGCATATGTGTCGTTATCGCCCATTCCAGCGCACGGATGCTTACCGCCCCGATCAGAAGAGAAAGAAAGAAAAAAGAATCACAATCATAAGGAGTCAACAACTGTGGAACACAAAGAAATGTTATATGTCCACCCTGCCCCGGTACGCGTATGGCACTGGATCAATGCAGCCGGATTTATTGCTCTGATTATCACCGGCATTCAGATACGTTTTGCCGAAACCGTCAACATGTTCTCCTTCGAGAATGCGGTTAACATACATAATTATGTAGGCTTTATTGTTATCGGAAACTTCGGCCTTTGGTTATTATTTTATTTCGGCACTGGAAAGATACGGATATACTTCCCAAATCCGCGTACGTTTCTCTCGAATGTCATAAAACAGATGCAATATTATGGATACGGCATCTTCAAGGGTGATCCCAATCCGCACCATATGACCCCTGAAAACAAATTTAACGCCCTGCAGCAGAAAGCGTATTTAGGTCTTATGTTTCTCTTCCTGCCGACCCAGATGACAACCGGACTCTTTCTTTGGGACATAAAAGGTTTTGAAAGCTACATTACTATGTTGGGGGGCATCAAGGTCATCGACTCGATTCATGTCCTTCTCTTCTTTTTCTTCTGTGCCTTTATGATAGTCCATGCCTACCTGGCAACTCTAGGCGCAACTCCTCTGGCCCATTACAAGGCCATGTTTACCGGCTACGAGGAACCGCACTAAAGGCTTTTACCAAAAAAAGTAACAAAAAAACCCACGTGGCAGCCCACGTGGGTTTTTTTGTTCGTTCGACTAAGCGTTTCGTTTTTTGAAACGCTTAGTCGAACAATCCCGCTGTAAGCGGAGGGCGTTATTCCCGTGATTCCGGATAAAATCTCCCCTTGCACACAACTACCTCAATGTGGTATATAACTTCATATTATCCTTGGCCCCGTTCTTATTCCTATCTCACTGAAGTAACACTTCCTTACTCTTTCAGATAGTTGCCGGTCTCGCAGATAGGCGAACGTGTGAGACTTCGAAAAAGGCGACAATAATATTGCTTAACTGAAGGTTTTTATATTAAGGTTTTGTAATAGTTCACCAGGGATTATAGATTTGGCCTAAACTCCACACTGTAAGAGTTTACCAGTGCCTTAGATTTGTTCGTTTGGGACTTCGAGCTATAGCCCCTCTATGTAAGAAGGCCAAAACGGGCGAAGATGAGGTGCTGGTGAACTCTTACAAGGTTTTTATATAAAGTCAGCAAGTCACATTGCCTTGGGAGATAAAAAACCCGAACACCTTACAGGAACCTCATGAAAAAAAATCAGAGCCTGCCTGCCGTCTATCACGGCCTGACGTATATTTTCATCCTGGCGTTAATGCTTTGTTCTCAGGATGTTTATGCCATTGGGGAAGATGACTGTATGGATTGTCACAGCGATTCGGCATTGACAATGGAAAAAAACGGCGCCCCTGTCAGTCTCTTTGTTGACGAGGAGAGTTTCAAGGGTACGGTCCATGCTGAAAACGGGTGTCTTTCCTGCCACCCTGAAGCAGAAGGAGATGCTGATGAACATCCCTCTCCAATGCCCCCGGTTCATTGCGGCAACTGCCATGATCAGGTCAGCGACCTCTATCTCAAAAGTCTCCACGGCCAGGCCCTTCAGGAAAATGATCCATATGCCCCGGCATGCCATTCATGCCATACAAAACATACTATTCTTCCGGTAAATGACATAAAATCATCCGCCTATGTGTTAAACATCCCGCTCACATGCGGCAAGTGTCATCAGGAAGGCTCGGACATGACCAGGACCCATGATATTCCAAAAAAAAATATCCTCGAGAATTACTCTATGTCCATCCACGGGGAAGGACTGTTCAGAAAAGGACTTACCGTAACTGCTGTCTGCACAAGCTGCCACACCTCACACAGCGTTCTGCCCCATACCGACCCCAACTCTACGATCAACAGGCAGAACGTCACCAAAACCTGCATGAAGTGCCATGCCAACATCGAACAGGTCCATGTAAAAATTGTGCGTGGAGAAATATGGGAAAAAGAGCCGCACAAAATACCTGTCTGCGTCGAATGCCACGGCCCGCATAAGGCAAGAAGGGTCCTGTATGAAGACAGCATGAACGACAGGTACTGTATGAGCTGCCACGGCAATCGTGAACTCACAAAAATAAACGAGGACGGCTCAGAGAGAAGTCTCTATGTCGATACCCGGGAGATGCAGGGATCGGTCCACAAAGAAAAGCGGATCTCCTGTGCCAAATGCCACGTAAATATCAGTCACGAATCCAACCCGGTCTGCAAAGACACCGGCCCGGTTGACTGCTCAATCTGTCACGCAGACCAGTCAAGCCTTTATAACGCAAGTGTCCACGGTGTTATGCTGGCAAAATATGACCCTGACGCCCCGACCTGTACGACCTGCCACGGCGAGCATGGCATCCTGCCGAAAAACGACTCCACTTCACCCATCTTTACCCGTAATGTCCCGGCCCTCTGCGCACAATGTCACCGGGACGGAGAAAAGGCGGCAAATCGTTATAAAGGTGAAGAGCATGCTATCATCAAGCATTATTCAGAAAGTATCCATGGCAAGGGGTTGTCAGAATCAGGCCTTCTGGTCTCAGCAACCTGTACCAGCTGTCATACGGCGCACAGCATCCTGCCGACGAAAAATGTCCACTCAAGCGTCAATGATAAAAATATCCTGGCGACCTGCGCTCAATGTCATCTTGGTATTGCTGAACAATTCGAAAAATCAATCCACAGCCCAAAGGTTGCCAATACGGACAAGGAGCTGCCGAAATGCAACACCTGCCATACCTCTCACACCATAAAAAGAGTTGAAAAAGCATCATTCAGAAGCCTCATCCTGCAAGAATGCGGCAACTGCCACCAGCACGAGACCGATGCCTATTTCGATACCTATCATGGCAAGGCGTCACTTCTTTCCGGAGGAGAAAAGACAGCGAAATGCTCTGACTGTCATGGCTCCCACAACATCCTCCCTCCCTACTATGCACAATCCAGTCTGAGCAGGGCAAATGTAGTGGAAACATGCCGGAAGTGTCACCCGAACTCCAATCGTAAATTTACCGGATATCTCACCCATGCAACGCATCACGACAGGGATAAGTATCCCTATCTCTTCTATACATTCTGGGCAATGACCGCGTTGCTTATCGGCACCTTTACTTTCTTCGGCCTGCACACCCTGTTCTGGATTCCCCGTTCCTTCCGGGAACGTTTCAAGAGACGCCGGCAGTACAGCAATGAGAAGATTTCAGATAAATAAGGACAGTGACACATGGAACCTACAGAAAAAATATATATTCAACGCTTTGACATTTTTCCGAGATTTCTGCATTTTCTCGTCATCATCAGCTTTCTCACCCTTGCTGTTACAGGAATGACATTGAAATTCGCAGACCAACAGTGGGCTGAATGGATAGCTGAGGTCTTCGGGACCTTTGAAACACTCGGCACCCTGCACCGAATCTGCGCGGTCATCACCTTTACATATTTAGCCCTGAACTGCCTGCTGGTTTATAATAACTGGATAAAATCGAAAAAGGCACTCGTGGCCTTTCTACTTGATCCGGAGTCAACCCTGATCCCTTTGCCGCATGATGCGGTTGAGATGATAGATACCTTCAAATGGTTCTTCGGAATGGGCCCGCAACCAAGATACGGCAGATGGACCTACTGGGAAAAATTCGACTATATGGCCGTATTCTGGGGTGTAGGCGTTATCGGATTTACAGGGCTCTGCCTGTGGTTTCCTGAACAATTCACCAGGGTTATTCCTGGATACTGGATTAACATTGCGACCATCGTGCATAGTGACGAAGCATTGCTGGCATCGGGTTTTATCTTCACAATCCACTTCTTCAACACCCATTTGCGACCGGAAAAATTCCCAATGGATCCTGTCATCTTCACCGGCTCCATGCCCCTGGAAGAACTCAAACACGAAAGGCCCAGAGAATACGAACTACTGAAGGCTGAGGGAAAACTTGAGGAACTAAAGTGCGACCCTCCGCCCCGCAGGTTCGTTATTGCCGCCCATATTTTCGGACTGACCGCACTGACAATCGGCCTATCGCTTATCATTGCTATTATCTATACGATGCTCTTTGTCTATACAAAATAAAAAAGGCACAAAGGCAGAAGGCATTCAGTTCAATACCCCCTTGAGGGGTACAAAGTTTTTTAGAGCAACTTCTGCCCGAGCCGACACTTATGCCCAGTACCCTTTTGCAGTTATCATAAAATTAGTCTTTTAACTTTTTTGCTCTGTGCCTCTGTGAAATAAACGAATCAGTTACCACCAAGAGGCCATTTCTGAACTCACCTATATATTTCGTTCCGCCTGGGTAGAGTATTGATCCTGGTCCGTGAGGGACACCATTGGCAAACATTCCATCAATGATCTTGCCGTCTGCCGAGATCAACATCCCCGTACCGTTTCGAAGACCTTTCACAAATTCCCCTTTGTAGACACTGCCGTCGGGATTTGTCAAAACGCCGTACCCATCTCTGAACCCCTCTTTGAACTCTCCCTGAAACCTTCCGAAACTAGGTCCGGAGAAACTACCCTGCCCATGCATAAGGTCATTGACAAACCCTCCCCGGTACACTCTTCCATCCGTAAAAAACAAAACGCCATTTCCATGGGCCATGTTGTTCTGCCAGTCCCCTTGGTAGCTTCTAACTCCCGGTTGGACGAACTTCCCCTTGCCGTGACGAAAGCCGTTTTTCCATGTACCCTGATACGTCGCCCCGTCCGGATAAACGTATGTCCCCTCGCCGTTATAACAGTCACCTGAGGAACAGACTCCCTGGGGAGGAAGGCCAGGCAAATCTTTTATGCATCCGGTTACGACAAAAACAAAGAGACAAAGAAGAAAGAAGATACATTTGTGCATGAACTTTTCCTTTTAGAATCGTAACTGTTCAGCAGCACCCCATCTGCACACGATCAGGCTGGCTCACATAGGGCTACTATAGTTCTCCAGCCTGCTTGTGCACATATGGGGCACTTCTGAACAGTTACATTACAGCATGGCGTTTAGACTAATTCCGCAGCCATACCTGAATAGTTGCTTAGAATCAAGATGTAAAAAATTGAATTCGCTGTGCAGACGAATCAGATGAACGCGGATATATAGTGTTCCAGGGGTATCATGAAGTCAAGGAAGATTTTTCGTAACTATTCAGCTGCACCCCAGCTGTGCACGATCAGGCCTTCTCGCATAGCCAACTATAGCTTGTCAGCCTGCTTGCACACCTCTGGGGCGCCCCGCAGGAAGTGCCCTTGGGGTGCACATCTGAACAGTTACAGGTCGGTGGTTTTGCACACTTTGAGCTATTGCGCTGAATAATTACGATATTTTAATCCATAAAATATCTTGCAACCCATTAATAAACTGCGATATTATTTAATTTATGGGTAAAAATTCTTCCCTTCAGACGGAAGATATTCCGAACGTATAACAAAAATTTTATGGACACTCACAAGGGAAAATCTGATAAGCTGGCAGATTCAATGCTCTGGGTCGGTATTGCACTTGCCCTTTTTTTCTGGTTTTTCACTTCCCTCCTGCAGTCATTGAATAATCCTTCCATTCACTTTGTCGACCATCTCCTCGGCGCCGATTTAAACGAAATTTATGCACGTATTGTTGTTCTGTGTCTCTTTATATTTTTCGGATCTCATGTCCAGTTTAATATCAACAAGCGCAGAAAAGCAGAAGAAAGTCTCCGTGAGAGTGAGGACAAATATCGAAATATTCTCGAAAACATCCGGGAAGGATATTATGAAATCGATTTAAACGGGAACCTGATATTCTTTAACGATGCCATGTCGGATATTCTTGCCCAATCTCCAGAGACTTTGAAAACAATGAATATCCGTCAATTCACGAATGAAGAAAACGGTCTGCTGCTTTCACAAACCTGTGATGAAATCCTTGCAAACAAAAAATCGACAAAAACTTTTGAGTGTGAAATGACCCGACCTGATGGGGTTAAACGAACAATTGAGATGTCTGCCTCGCTCATAATAGATTTCAAGTCCGAACCTGTCGGTTTTCGCGGTATTACCAGAGATGTTACGGAAAGGAAAATACTGGAAAGAAATCTTCTGCAATCCTACCGAGATGTCAAGGAAACCAGAACAGGCACTATCTTGGGCCTTGCCAAACTTGCAGAGTTCAGGGACAAAGATACAGGACATCACCTGGAAAGAATTCGTGAATTTTCCAGAATACTTGCGCAAGAACTGCAAAAAAACGGTGAATATCAGGACTATATCACAACAGAATATATTGAGGACATCTACCTCTCATCCATCCTGCACGATATCGGCAAGGTTGGAGTGCCGGATGCAATTCTCCTGAAACCCGGCAGACTCATTCCGGAAGAATTTGAGGTCATTAAAGAACACACCCTGCTTGGGGGTAAGGCTATTTCCGAGGTCGACTCTCAATTCAACACGCAATCGTTTCTGACCATTGGGAAAGAAATTGCTTTCTTTCACCACGAAAAATGGGACGGGACAGGATACCCAAAGGGGCTCATAGAACACCAGATCCCTCTTTCAGCCAGAATTGTCACGCTTGCAGATGTCTATGACGCCCTCACATCCAAACGGTGTTACAAGAAGGCCTATTCTCACGAAAAGGCAAAAAAGATCATCATCGAAGAAAGCGGCAAGGCATTTGACCCCAATATCGTGGCCGCCTTCTTGGCCCACGAGCAACACTTTAATAAGATCAGAGAAAAACTGCAGGAGACCCATTCAATGGCTT
>DAOVSZ010000235.1 GCA_030627725.1 Desulfobulbaceae bacterium | reverse complement strand
GTCCTGTTCTGCTTTGGAAAGAAGGTTGTTCCGGTATTCACGAAATACGGGCAACTCCTCATGAGGGGTGGATGGGGAAACATGATTTTCTTCTTCCAAAGGCGTATCTTTTCCATTCATAGCGTCCCGCGTCACTTGAATGCGGATACGCTCAGGAAGGTGCCTGGCGTGCAGCATGGGTTCATGAAAGGCATTTGCCAAGGCCGCTTCAAGACACTGCGCAAGTTCCCGTACATTTCCCGGCCAACTGTAACTCATCAAGGACTCAAGAAAATGAGGACAGAACTTTTTTTGAGGGACAGCATATTTTTCGCTCAACCGGTTGAGATGATAGAGAGTCAACTCTTTGATATCATCAACCCGCTTCCTCAGGGGAGGCAGTTCAATAGCAAAGCCCTGGATCCGGTACAAGAGGTCTGCCCGGAACTGTCCATTCCGCACCATTGCGTCCAGATCACGGTTGGTTGCCGCAATCAACCTGAAACTGCTGCGTTGCACGTGGTCATCGCCGACGGAACGAAACTCGTGCTCTTGGAGTGTTCGCAGAAATTTTTTCTGAATGGACAGGTTCATTTCACCAATCTCGTCCAGGAAAAGAGTCCCGCCGTCCGCCTGCTTGACAAGGCCGGTCCGGCTGCTGTCAGCGCCTGTAAAAGCGCCTTTCAGGTGGCCGAACAGCATGCTTTCAACCAGGGTCTCGGGAAAGGCCGCGCAGTCGACCACCACAAAGTTGCGGGCAGCCCGTGGGCTGTTCTTGTGGATGGTTTGGGCAAAGAGTTCTTTGCCAACCCCGGTTTCCCCGGTCAACAGAACGGAAATGTTGGTCCGCACCGTTTTTTTCATTTGATCGAGACAAGATTGCATGGCAGGACTCTTGCCGATGATAAAGCTGCTGTCCAGGACAAGGGACTTTTTGCCCGCGTTCTTTTTCCCCTCACGATATTCAAGGGCGTCGATAAGCACCGGTAAAATTTCCTGAATTATTGACGGCTTCTCCAGGTAGGCCCAGGCGCCCCTCTTTATTGCCAGCTCCGCTCCTTCCGGATTTCCCAGGCCGGTTATAACGATTACTTCCGGAGAGGACGGGGTGTTTTTAAATTGAGGCAGGGCCTCCAGTCCATTGCCGTCCGGCAAATGAACGTCCAGAAGAATGATGTCAAAGGAGTCAGCTGCGGCTTTGGCGATGCCTTCCGCGAGACTCATGACAGCAATTGCCTTGTGACCGATTCGTCTAAGTTTATCGGTGAGCATTGCACCGAGCGCATCATCATCGTCAACAACCAGAATTTCTGCCATTATCAACTGTCCCATTCATACTTTTTCTGTAACTATTCAGGGGGTTCCTCCACCAAAAAACATATGCACATAATATATACTGCCACAAAAGAGCTTTCAAAGTCAACGTATGATGGCTTGAATTGTTACCAATTAGTCACCCATTTTCCGAACAAGCTCAATGACCGTCACCTCGGGAGGGGCGAAAAAACGCATGGGCGGCCCCCAGGTCCCGGCGCCGGGGCTGACATAGAGCAGGCCTTGGGGAAGCCGGTGCAGCTTCCCTGTTGCAAAAGGAAATTTGAGGCTGGTGAGCAGCACAAACGGGAAAAGCTGACCGTTGTGGGTATGACCTGACAGCTGCAGATCGAAATGCTTTGAGTTGTCTGTGGTGACCACCGGCTTGTGTTTGAGAAGCACGGAGAATTTCTCGTCCGTCATCCGGGACAGAAGTTCTTTTTCCGAAACGTACCTTCCATTCCCGAACCGCTCCGCGGTTGAATCATCCACGCCGGAAAGAGAAATCACCCTGCCTATAGAGACCGTCTCGCCACGCAGGACCGTAAAGCCTGCCTTCTTCATAAAGTCAAGCGACTCTGATATCCCTGCATAATACTCATGGTTCCCGGTCACGGCATACTTGCCGAACGGCGGGTTTATCTTCTGAAAAAGGCCGGACAGACCACTTAATCCATCAATTTGACCATCGACAAGATCGCCGGCCGAGACGAGGAGGTCCGGTTCCGCCTCTTTCACTGCAAGAAGGATCCTTGCCAGCTGCTTTTCACGCACCTGAAGCCCTAAGTGCACGTCCGATATCAGGGCAATTTTAAACTGCGGGAGGTCGGGAGGGAGTTTTTCCGTCTCAATCACTATCTTCCTGGTCCTGATATCACGGGCCTCAAACCAGCCGTATCCTGCGGCCGCAGAGGCCAAGGCAAGGGCGATAACAAATGCCTCCCTTGCAGGAAGGCGAACGTGACGCTGTCTTGAAATAAGAAAATTGGCGGTAATGATGAGCAGACGGACAAGATCTAAAAAAACAAGAGTTGAGACCAAAAGAAACAGCCACCCCATCCAGGTATACCCGACACCTGCAATGATACCTGCAAGGGTCTCGTACCCCTTTCTTTCTGATATCCGGACCAGGAGCGGCGCCGGGACCATCACAAGCACGAAAAGCGCTGCACCGATGAGACTTATGCCACGTATCCGGAAAGCCGTCCGCGCCTTCAAGAGCGCATACAGATGAAATGATCCGTAAATGAGAAAAAATATAATAAGGAAAAGAGACATGTTATCTGATTTTCTGAATTTCTTTGACAATCACGGACAGGCGGTCGAAATATCTGCCGACATCTGCCGGCCTGTGGGCATCTGATCCGGCCACAAGCGTGATGTTTCGTCCCGCCGCCGCTTTCAGTATATCGATTGACGGAAAGGGCTGGTCCCGGATCGGATATCCCGAGGTATTTACTTCGAGCGACATCCCTTTTTCCGCTATGCGATCGAGAAGATCACAGGCCGGGGTGAAAAAATCGAAATCCTTGGCATCAGGATGATATCTGAGAACGGCATCAAGGTGACAGAGGACGTCTCCGGGGAGTTCTTCAACGGCAACACGAAGACCCGAAAAATAAGCATCCAGTATTCTTTCGACGCCTACACCGTCATAGGCCGCAATATTATGCTTCTTTCTGCTCAACAGGTTCAGGTGCTCGCCATGGACGTCCAGAAAATGATAGGAAATCCCGACTCTGTCCCAGTGATATCGATCAAGAAATGATTGCAGTTGCCGGATCCGGTCAGGGTTGAAGCCGACTTCCACTCCTAACCCAATCTCAAGAGTACCAGAGTACTTTTCCTGCAGCCGCCTGCCTTCCTTGAAGTAATAAGAAAAATCATCTTGCGTAAGCCAGGTCGATTCAAAATAATTGATCCCCATCTCAAGGTGCTCCAGAAAGATTATCCTTTCCAGCTTGAGAGCAATCGCTGCCAGCACGTAGTCTTCCATCTCACCGGATGCGTGATGACAGAGCCGGGTATGGACATGGCCGTCTGTTTTCAAGTTGATACGTTCGATCTTCGATATTCCTTGTTCTATATTCGTAATAAATCAGCCCCTCGACATCTTGACAAGTTTCGGATCAAACCTGGCCAGGATCTCCACAAGGTCTGCCTGGGCCGCCATGACCTCTTCTATGTCCTTATAGGCCATGGGCGCCTCGTCAAGGCCTGATGAGATGAGGTGGATCTTTTTTCTTGCAAGAATCTCTTCCACATCACGCCATCTGTACTTCTTCTTTGTCGCCTTCCGGCTGAGCCGTCTTCCCGCACCGTGCGAGGCTGAGTTAAGCGACGCCGGATTTGCCTTTCCGCGAACAATAAACCCCGGTGTCGCCATTGATCCGGGGATGATCCCAAAATCGTCCCTGCCTGCCGGAGTGGCCCCTTTCCGATGCACAATGACATCTTTGTCATTGTGCTTTTCCTTCCAGGCAAAGTTATGGTGATTCTCAAGCTCCAGGATGGCAGGGACACCAAGGTTGTTCAGGATGGCCCGGTGAATAAGCTCGTGATTGGCAGCGGCATACTCTCCCATCAGCTCCATGGCCTGCCAGTACTCATGCCCCTCCATACTGTCAAGATCAAGCCAGGCCAGATGGGTCAGTTCCTTGGGCAGTTCCGGATGGAGATCCATCGCAAGCCGGCTGTAATAGCGCGCAATGTCGGCGCCTGTCCCCCTGCTGCCGCTGTGACTGATCATGGCAAGATATTCACCGGGCGAAAGCTCAAGACCCTTTTCAATCGTAAGCACCCCGAACTCGACAAAATGATTGCCGCTGCCGCTTGTGCCGAGCTGGCTCCAGGCCTTGTTCTTGAGTCCGGCAACAAAACTACCAACAGCTGACCAGTCACGATCCATCACTCGATGCTGTTTTTTATGCTTAAAGGCGCAGCCGACACCGAACCGTGTCTCCTGCCCCACGGCCTTGATCAACCTGTCCTGATCGTCCTCCAGAAAACCGACCGGCAAATCGAGCACCGACATATGCATCCGGCAGGCAATGTCCATCCCGACCGCATAGGGAATGACCGCGTTGTCCGTTGCCAGCACGCCGCCGATCGGCAGGCCATACCCGACATGGGCATCCGCCATCAGGGCGCCGATGACCGATACCGGCAGACTGCAGGCATTTTCCATCTGGACAATGGCCTGCGGATCATGATCTGTACCCCATTGGCGGTAGTTTGCAGGCGCACCGCGCTGTTGATACGTTTTCCTGCTTTCCGTAAGATGATGCAGGGCATCGGCAAGATCGGCCCACACAGGATGATCAAGGTATTGCTCCGCCCTGTCGATAACGGCCCGCACCCCGGCCCGAATCTCTCTTTTCTCCATCCTTGACCGGCCGGCAGCCTTCACCGCCCGGGAAGCGATCTTCATTATCCTGCCCCTTGGGATCCCAAGCTGGGCCAGTTCCCGGGATTTCATGAAGGTCTCCTTTTATAAGTGATGAGGCACAGAGGCACAAAATTTTTAACAACAACTCTTACAAACAGTGTATTTGTATCAAAACCTGAATGTCAAATAGTTACTTTCAGGGTAGATCTTTTCTTTCTCAGATGAAAACGGTTGCGGGAGAGTTATGTTGGGTTGACATTCCTTTGTATTCCGTCGCATGATGAAATCAGACCCGGGCAGGGGTTCTGTATTGACCTTTCGGACCAATATCGACACAAGGGGGGCTGAAATACCATATGACATCATCATGGACGAATCAAAGACAATTTGCT
>DAOVSZ010000169.1 GCA_030627725.1 Desulfobulbaceae bacterium | reverse complement strand
AGGGACCGGTTTTTCCCTCTCCGGTCCGCGACAAGCATGCTGTTGACCGCCTTGTGGTGCCGGATCCGGAAGAGAAGCTGGGTTTTGTTATGGAGACGATCCGTATTCTGCGAAGGGAATTGGAGAATAAGGTTCCGTTGATAGGTTTTTCCGGGGCTCCGTTCACACTTGCCACTTACGTTATTGAGGGAGGTTCTTCCAAGAATTTTTTCCTGACAAAGAAGATGATGTTTTCCGCGCCTGATCTCTACGCGGATTTGTTGAATAAGATCACGGATTGTACTATCAGTTATCTGAAGGCCCAGGCGGCGGCCGGGGCTCAGGCGCTCCAGATTTTCGATTCCTGGGCCGGTGCGCTTGCGCCGTGTGATTTTGAATCATTTGCCCTGCCGTATGTGCAGCGGATCATCAGGGAGATCAAGGAGACCGGTGTTCCGATAATTTATTTTGCCAACAACGGGTCTACCCTGCTCGATCTTGCAAAGACAAGCGGCGCCGACGTGCTTGGTCTGGACTGGCGCATCAATCTTGATGATGCCGTAAAGCGTCTTGGTCCTGATATATCAGTGCAGGGCAATCTTGATCCATGCGCACTCCTTCTGCCGCCCGATAAGCTTGAGAAGAGAGTGTCCAGGATTCTTGAACAGGCAAAGGGCGCGCGCGGTCATATCTTCAATCTGGGGCACGGAATTCTTCCCGAAACTCCGCCTGAGAATGCCAGATATATGGTGGAAACCGTTCAAAGGTTGAGTCGTGTAGGTGGGTGATGATACCTTCGGTAGAAGAGTGTTTCCGGATTATGGACCAATACCGGATGCTGGAAAACATCAGGGCCCACACCATTGTTGTTGCCGGAATCGCTGAATTGATCGGCAGACGGCTCCGGGATGCGGGCATGAATATATCCATTGAGGTTGTGGTTGCCGGGGCCATGATGCATGACATCGGCAAAACACCCTGTCTCAACACCAGAGAGCGTCACGATCTGAAGGGAAAGGAGATCTGTTTAAAGCACGGTTTTCATGAAATTGCAGCAATAGTGGGAGAGCACGTTATACTGAAGAACGGCGGGCCTTTTACAGATCTTACTGAAAAGGAGCTGGTCTTTTATGCGGACAAGAGGGTGAATCACGACAAGATTGTCTCGCTTGAGGAACGTATGGCATATGTGCTTGAACGGTATGGTCGGAATGATGATTATTTCCTTCACCTTATTCGGAAAAATTTTGAGGTTTGTCAGGTTATCGAGAATCGGGTGTTTGAACATCTGGATCAGACGCCCAATGATCTCGCTGAGATGGTTGCACAATTCCCTTCATTGACTTTTTCGTAAGCGTTCCCCAGCACCCCATCTGCGCGTGATCAGGGCAAGCGATATAGGGCGGCTATGATCACTCGCCCTGATCACGCGCACCTGGGGCACTGGTAAACGCTTACATGCCGGGGGGTCCCGTAAGTTCGTACCCCTGGTGAATGGTTATACTTTTTCAACATTGTGACAGATGACTATTCCTATGCAAGACCATGAAACAGACAATCCTCCGGACTCGCGGACCATCGGCGTGGTTCTTCTGAACCTTGGAGGTCCGGAACGGCTGGAGGATGTTGAGCCGTTTCTGTACAACCTCTTTTCCGACAGGCAGATAATCCGCCTGGGTCCCGGCTTTCTCCAGAAACCTATTGCGCGATGGATTGCAAGACGGCGCGCTCCGAAGAGCAGTCAGGCGTATCGGCTTATCGGCGGCGGTTCACCGCTGGGACGAATTACGACAGAGCAGGGCAGGGCGCTTGAGAAATCTCTTGCCGTGGCCGGATCGTTTCAGGTCTTCATGGCCATGCGGTATTGGCATCCCTTTGCCATGGAAACGCTTAAAAAACTGCACAGCCGGGGGATCAGGCGTGTTGTGGCGCTTTCCCTCTACCCCCATTATTCCATAGCAACATCAGGGTCATCAATATGTGATCTGAAAAAGGAGGCATCTTCTTTTCCTGATATTGAAATTGTTGAAATTCCTTCCTGGCCCGACCAGCCTAGTTACGTGGAGTGTCTGGCTGAAAATATCCTTTCCGGAATTGATGAGTTTAATGGAGAGGATGTTCAAGTCGTGTACAGTGCTCACAGCCTTCCAGTCAAGTTTATCGAGAATGGGGACCCTTACCTGAAGCATTTGGACAAGACCATCATGGCGGTTGAAGAAAAAACGGATAAAAAAGGCAAACTCTGTTTTCAGAGCCGCAGTGGGCCTGTTAAGTGGCTGTCGCCGTCAACACCCGAGATGTTGGAGGAACTGGCCGGGGCAGGATGCCGGCAGGTCCTGATGGTGCCGATCAGTTTTGTTTCAGACCATGTGGAGACCCTCTACGAAATCGATATCCAGTACAGGGAATTGGCGGAAAGTCTGGGCATGGAACTGAAACGGACCCGTTCCTTAAACGTGCAACCCGCCTTTATACGATGCTTAAAGGAACTTGTGTTGGATGCATGTTGTCAAAAGGGTTATAGCTAGTACTTTTTGACATTTGATTTTAGGGTACCTTGAATAATTGCTATTTTGCCTGATTACTGCGTCACGGCGAAAAGAAAAATGCTCACATATCACTAATATGCGGAGTTTATACCCGAATGGGTGCTTTTTATTTTCACCGTTCCTTGTCCTCGAACAAAATATCTAATTATTCAAGATACCCTTTATCAATGTCATAGGTTCCGGGTTCAAGGTTCAAAAGTTCAAGGTTTATTTGATCGGAATTCTTCCCTGTTCAACCCCGATTTCTGACCCCTGACCCCCGAGCCCTGATCCCGAACCCTGAACCCTGAACTCCGAATCCTGAATCGTGAAACATCTTCCCTCCATATGCCGACTGACCATCGGATTTCTCATACTTTTTACAGGCCTTGCTTTGCTGTCTGACGGTATGGTCTGCGCCGGAACCAAAAAATCGATATCCAATCTTATCAATCGTGCTGAGGAAGGCTCGGTCGATGCCCAGATTCAACTCGGCATTGCCTATAGAAACGGCAAGGATATTCGCAGAAATCCGAAGCGGGCTCTTTTCTGGTTCAGAAAGGCGGCTAAGCAGAAGAGCTCTGAGGGATTTCGGCTTCTGGGAGAGATGTATGAAAATGGAGACGGCGTGAAACGGAATTTCAGGAAAGCCGCCCGCTGGTATCGGAAGGCGGCCGACTCCGGCGATCTTGAGGCTGTGGTCAAAGTTGGAATCTTGTATGAAACCGGACAGGGAGTGGACAAGGATTTCAAAAAGGCTGTCAGGCTTTACCAGAAGGCTGTGGATCAGGGGTATGATGAGGGACGGGTCTATCTCTGGAAGATGTTTGAAAGAGGTTTGGGGTTTGGCAGGGATGCCCAGATGACGCCGGATTTGTCTGAAAGGATACTGGAACAGGTGCATACCAGGGGACAGACCTTTCTCGGCCCTATGTACGAAAGAGGGCTTTCCGGTGCGGCGCGTGACATGGAAGGTGTTGAGCAATGGGACAAGCACAATCTTGTTTCAGAGCGTGAACGAGGCAAAATGATCGCCGAACTGGCTTGGAAAGTGAGTGAATCCCCCGAAAAGGCGATTGATGTGCTGCGGTTACGGAAAGGTTGGTCAAAAGAGATACTTGAATTGTATGAAAAAGCGGCTCGCGAAGGAAATATTAACGCTCAGGACACGCTTGCGACTATTTATGAGGCAGGCAAGGGCGTTGAAAAGGATGACGAGAAGGCATTTTACTGGTTCAAAAAGGCGGCGGAACAGGGATATGTTCACTCTCAGGCAAAGCTTGCGGAAAAATATTATCTGGGCGCGGGTGTAACAAGAGACAGGAAAAAGGCCTTCTATTGGTCCCAAAAGGCTGCGGAACAGGGATATGCTACCGCACAGTACAGTCTGGCCCTGAAATTTTATCAAGGAGATGGTGTGGAACAAGATGTCAGGGCCGCGTTTGATTGGTTCAAAAAGGCTGCGGAACAGGGAGTCAGCGGCGCACAGGCAAAATTGGGGGGGATATATTATACAGGTGAGGGCGCCCTGGAAATTGAACCGGACTTCTGTTTTGTCAAGCCGGCAGGTGAGTTTTTTGATGTAACAGCCGACATGGCAGAGATTGATGAAGCGGATGATGATGAATATTTACTCCATGCGGCTTTAACTATTGATAACGCGCTTGTGGCCACGAAACCGGATTTGTCGGACGGCCCCGGAAAGGATCTGGAATTGGCCTTCTATTGGTTTTTAAAGGCTGCTGAACAGGGCGATGTGGTTGCGCAGGAAAAACTCGGCAGGATGCTTTCCTTGGGGCAGGGTGTGGAAAAGGATCTTGAGAAGGCTGCTTATTGGGTTCAAAAGGCTGCGGGCCAAGGGTATCATAGGGCCAGGAATATCCTGGATATTGTGAACAAGCAGATCGGCAGGAAGAGAGATGAGAGCAGGATGGCCGAAGACGCTGCAACGGGCAGAGATCTCAAACAGGAGGTCGAATGGTATGAAAAAGAGGCGGAATATGGAAATATTGATGCCCAGTTTTTTTTAGGCCAGAAATATTCCGTGGCTGTTGAGGTTGAACGGGATCTGGAATTGGCCTTTTACTGGTTTTTAAAGGCTGCCGAGCAGGGCAATGGCAAGGCCCAGCAGATTGTGGCGCAGATGTATGTTAAGGGAGAAGGCGTTGAAAGGGATCCTGAAGAGGCGGCGTACTGGTTTGAAAAGGTTGCAAAAAGGGGTGATATAGATGCCCGAATTATCCTGGCAATGATGTATGCTGAAGGAGAAGGCGTTGAAAGGGATCTTGAAGAGAGCGCCTACTGGTATAGAAAGGCGGCTGAACAGGGTAGCAGTGTTGCTCAGTATTCTCTCGGATTTATGTATTTAGAGGGCCAGGGCGGTGAGCAGGATTTAGTGGAGGCTGTCTACTGGCTTGAAATGGCGGGAGAGCAGGGGAGTGTGGATGCCCAGAATCTGCTGGGTCTTATGTATACGGATGGCCGTGGCGTTGAAAAGGACTTTGATATGGCTCTTTTCTGGTTTCAGAAGGCGGCAAGGCAGGGTGTGAGTGATCCGGAAAGATACGTGGCCCTGCTGAAAAAAGAGTTTCCCGATGCTGCCGGTGATCTGATATTTGAGATTGATCTGGACGATGAAAAAGAGGATGCGGACAAAAAAACGTACCAGGCCTCGGATTATTTTAAGTCGGGCGAGGATTATGCAAAAGTCGGATCATATGACCAGGCCATTGAACAGTATATCAAGGCAATTGAACTTGATCCGACAGACCCGGCGTTTTATCAAAAGTTGTCGTTTATATACGTGCGGAACGGCAATGCCGCCATGGCGGAAGAAACTATTGAAAGCGCACTCAAATTGAGACCTGAAGATGCATCCCTGCATGGGAGCCTGGCTCTTATCCGTCAAGCCGGCGGCAAGTTTGACGAGGCCGTACTACAATACAGGGAGGCGTTGAAACGCAATCCCGGTTACAGCGGCGTCTATTACAATATGGCGGCAATTCTGATTGATCAGGGAGATTATGAACAGGCCTGGATGTGCGCAATGGTTGCCCAGGCCCTGGGGCATCCGGGTACGGAACTTTTAGAGCACCTGGAAAGTGTTTTAGATCCAGAAGAACGGTCTCTTGCCATGGATTGGAAGGAGAAATGGACAGGCCCGTTTCATGTCCGCGATATCGTTGCGCCGTCGTCAGGCAAGGCGGACAAGTTACTCAGCCGTTTGAGGGATGGAGAAGAATTTAATTCTCTTGCCGCGGAATTCGCACACAACCGATATGACGGCAATGGCGGTTACCTGGGACTTCTGACAGAGGAAAAATTTGCCCCGAAAATTTACCGGACACTGAAAAATCTGCGCCCATTTAACTTCAGCCCGGTGGTTGAGGATGAAAAGGGGTTTCACGTTTTTCAAAAGATCATCGTGTTTGACGAACTGTTGAATCCGGAGCAGAGCACGGCTGAGTAAGGTTTTTTGCAAGTCCATTTACTTCGCTGCACGCGTGCAGATGGGGTGCTGGTGAATCTTGCCATTAAGTACTATCCTCTTGACGTACAGGGCAACATATGATAATTTGCTGCCTTTCTGCAAACAGCAGGTCCGGGCCATTAGCTCAATTGGTAGAGCATCTGACTCTTAATCAGCAGGTTCGCGGTTCGAGTCCGCGATGGCCCACCAGTAATATTAAGCACTTAGCTCATTTTTGGGTTAAGTGCTT
>DAOVSZ010000201.1 GCA_030627725.1 Desulfobulbaceae bacterium | reverse complement strand
TGGTTTTGAAAAAAGATCCTTAAAAAAATCAAGCACACTTTCTTCTTTGTAATCCCTGAACTCCCCGGCATCAAAGAAAATCCCGTAACAGATATCACAGGACTCGTACCAGATATGGGGTTGGTCATTGTCAACCATTTTCCCCATGAGTGTGTGGCATTTGGGGCATTTTACCCCTTCACGCTCATTAAACTTTTTTCCTTCTTCCGGGCTGCCGATGTCAATCTGCTCAGAGCCGTCAATTTCCTTAAGAGTTTCAGCCTCCAGCATATCAAACCAGATACCTTTGCACCCGGTACACCGATCAACAACAATGGAGTGATATTCAACTTTTTCCATCATGGCGTTACATTTCGGACAATTCATTTTCCCTCCTGATCAACTATTATTGGGGGAATTCTCCCATTTTTATTTAGCCTGCTTCGTCTATCAGGGCAACTATCAATCGCAGAATGCACGTCATTTCAGCCTCAGTGCCATGCTGCTTTTTGTCATTTTAACCATGATTTTTTTCTATCTTAGCACAGCATTGGTTTTACATACAAAAAAAATAAATTTGTATTTGTCACTATCGGCACCTTATATAGAAAAAAAGGGGACATCCATGATAAGTATTGTCAAGTGGAAAACGGAGATTTTCTGTTAACGCTGATGATGAAGTCTGCCGGAAACTTAAAAGATGAAGTTGTCAGTTGTCAGTGTGCAGTAACTGCCCTTTGCCAACTACTAACTAAAAACACTTGTTTTGCAGGTTGCTAAATGGTTTATAATGATGAGGTTTGGAAGCACTGAACTGTTGAGTGCTCTCTATTTGCTCAAGGTATGACTTCAAGTGGCTCAAAAGAACTTAAAACGATGAGGATAAGCCATGAAACCGATCGCACTTTTGACTTGTTTTCTGTGCTGCTGTCTTCCGGCCTCAATGGCCTTTGCAACTGTTCCAGATGCGAGAATTGTTTCGGTTAAACCCGCGACCCGCCTCTTTTTAAGGGGTGACAGCCTCGGTGCCAAGGTGGCTCAGCCTGTTCCCGCCGGTACAACGATCAAAACTGATCAGTATGGCCGGGCCTCTCTGCTGTTGCCTGATCACATGCTGTTGAAAATATCCGGAGATTCCGAGTTCGAATATCAGGGGCCGGGGCAGGGCAAGGAAAACGGTCATCTGAGAAAGGGCAAGGTCTGGCTGCGCGGCCATAAAAAAATGGGTGCCTTCAATGTCAGGACTCCAGGCGCAATAACGGCGATCCGAGGAACCGAATGGTTTATTGAAGTCATTGATCAGGAGACTCTGGTCGGGGTCCTCGACGGTATGGTCGAGGTTGCCAATGAGCTCGGCAGTGTGGTTATCCATTCAATGGAACAGGCCACGGTCCGACCAGGGCAACCACCCAAAAAGTCGGCATACCTGATTCCGGAGAACGCGGTCAATTGGACTTTGAACTACTACGGTCTCTGGGATGAGGCGGATTTTCGACACGATAGTGATGAGCTGGCCATATTGCTGCAACAGATTATTGCCGCCTTTTACCGTAATGACCTTCCTAACGCTTTTCAGCTGCTTCATGCCGCTGAAAAAGATCATGCTGGTACCGCTTCATGGTCTGCAATGGCCGGTTTTCTACTGATGGTCTCCGGCGATGATCAGAAGGCCCGGGAGGCCTTTCAGGAGGCTGCAGTCCGTGATTCATCCTGGGCTCTGCCCCTGACCCATCTCGCCTTGATGGACTTGGTCGAAAACAGTTATGACCAGGCAGAAGAAAAGGCCTTAAAGGCGGTAGAGCTTGAACCCCGGTCCGCGGTTGCCTTGGTGGCGCTGGCCTATGTTCAGAAAGGCATGCTGCTGCTTGATCAGGCCTATGCCACCATCCAAAAGGCGGTCAGTCTGTCGTCTGATTTTACCGAAGCCTCAATTGTCGCAGCCCGGATCGCCCTTGAGATGGATGACCTTAAGGCCTGCCGAAATTTTTTGCAGGTTGAGCCGGAAAATTCCTACCTCCGCTCAAAACGCCGGAATCTTTTTGGCTATCTTTTTCTCCGGGAACTGAAAAATGATCAGGCACTGAAGGCCTTTGACGAGGCGGTTGCCCTTGATCCGGAAAACTCCGATGCCATGATGGGCCGGGGGATTTCCCTGTTCCGGCTCAATGCGATTGAGCAAGGAATGGATGCGCTGATCAAGGCCACCCTGATCTCACCCCAGGTCTCCTCTTTCCAGGCCTATCTCGGTAAGGCCTGGATCGAACTGAACGAGAAGGACGCTCTGCAGAAATCCCTGGCCAGGGCAAAGCGTCTCGATTCCAAGGATCCGACCGCCTATCTCTATGAAAGTATCTCCCTGTTCGATGAACGACGCCTGGGAGAGGCGATGACGGCCCTGATTCAGGCCCGCGCCTTGAACAAAAATCGGGCGGTCTTCCGGTCCCGTTTTCTTCTCGATCAGGACCAGGCCATCCTGATGAGCAATATGTCTGAAATCTATGGCGATATCGGCTTTTATAACGCCTCACAGGTCGAGGCGGCCAGGGCTCTGGAGCTCGATCCTCTGAACAGCGGCGCCTGGCAGCGGCTGTTTTATGCTGATTCGTTACGGCTTTTATTTTCGGATATTTTTACCAACGAAAGTCAGCCTCAGACTCTGCAAACCAATAAGCATCTTGCCAAGATACTGACCCCTGTCACCTTAAAATCGGCTATTTTTTCACCCAGCGGTCTCTCTCCTTATCAGCAGATGTTCTCAAGACCCGGGGTCGACATCAATGCCACCGCCATGTATGAGTGGCGGGAGTGGGAACAGGGCGATACCGATCTGGAGCTGTCGGTCTATACCGCGCCCCTCTTTCTGGCAATGAAACCGGATCTGCCCATGACCCTGTCCGTTTCAGGTGGCCCCTCATATTCCCAGACCGATACCAGCCAAAAACAGGAGTCGGTTGTAGCGGGAATGATCATGTCCAATGATATGGACAGCAGCACTGATATCGACAATTACGACCTGGGTTTTCTGTACAAATGGCAGATCATCCCTGAACTTTCGATCTTTGCCGAGCTGCGGGGAGAAAAGATCGAGTCTGAAACAACCTCGTTCACCAGGACGGACATGGAGATGGTCAGCGAATTTTTCAGCATGGAGACAACCTCCAGGAATGACAGCGACACCGATGTTGAAACAGACCAGTACACAGGAGACCTGGGCCTTCATTTCAGACCGTTTAAAGATACCGATCTTCTGGCCTCCTGGAATGGCTTTACGGCTGAAAGCAAGATTGAGAGTGAGAACTGGTCCGAGACCATCACTGTTTTCAACGGCTCCGAGTTTCCTGCCGACCTGCAGGAGAGCTCTACGACCACTGATCATGAACAGGAGTGGGACATCTTTCAGGCGGTGCTCTGGCAGAAAACGGCAGGCCATTTTTTCGAACTGGGCATCCGTTCGTTCGATAACAGTGAGCGTGCCGACACCGGCGGCGCTCTGAGCAAACAAGACCAGGCCTTTCATACCCTGTTTTTTACCCACAGCATGACCGGAATTGATGACCTGAAAATTTCCTGGGGAGCATCCCGTTTCTCCGGTGATGTTTCCGATGGGTCATTTGAGGAAGAGTCAACTTATTACAACTGGATGGGTGGTGTACTCTGGGATGTGGTCCCGGAACTGACCATCCGAGCGGCGCTGATCAGAAACTCCCTGGGTGACGATCAAAAGAGGCTGCAGCAGGCCAGGATTGTCGGGTTTCCCATCTTCAGGGAAGAGCTGGAAGATCCGATCCTGTCGACAAGCGGGGAGGGGAGGCTCCATTATCAGTACACCTCCTCGGTCGCTGCGCTGGATTACCGGCGTCAGGGCTATCCGCTTTTTGCCGGTCTTGAGTTGTCCAACTACGAGGCCAGGAGGAAGATCGGTGGTACCATTGACGAGCATGAATCCACCCTGAGAACCTTAAAGGCCTATGGCGAGATTCTGCCCTTTTCAAAGCTGGCGTTGACCATGGCCTATCGTTACCAGGATGTCGAGGCCAATCCGGTGGGCACCGGTTCGACGATCAACTCTTACAGCCATCGCCTGATGTCCGGCTTTTCCTTGCTGTTTGATCATGGCCTGGTGGTCAAGGTCCTTGGTTCCTACCGCCGGAACGAAGATGAGAACCCGGATACGGTAGTATCGCTGAATCCTCGGGTCGAGTGGCGGTTCTTGAATAATCGCGGCCTGCTGACCTTTAACGCGGAGTTTAAAGAGACAGAGGAGAATGGTGATGTTGACCGCTCCAAACAGTATCTTCTTCTCGGCTCTCTCTATTTTTGATACTTTGGGGGGGCATCACGCTGAATAGTTACCTGATGATTAGAATTGTTGGCGTCGCCCTGTTGACCCTGGTTCTTGCCGCTTCGGGAATGGGGCTTGCGATCAACCGCTATCTCTATGATTTTCATCTTTCCAGGCTGACATCGTCCGCCCTGCCGGAGGAGATCGTCCTGGTGACCCTTGATGACAACTCCTTTGATGTCCTGGCTGATGAGGGTCTGAACTGGCCATTTCCCCGTCAGGTGCATGGCCGGTTGATCGACCATCTGAAGGGGCAGGGCGCCAAGGCCGTGTTTCTCGACATTATTTTTGATCTCCCTTCCGGCTACGGTGAAGAGGATGATTTTCTCTTTGCCTCTTATCTCGAAGAACTCCCGGTTATCCTGGCCGCCGAATACGGACCTGAGTCGATGATTCCGCCCCTGCCGTTCTTTCTCGATGCCGGCGCCCTGGTCGGCAATGTCTACACTCCTCTGGATTCCGACGGCTTTATCCGTGTTATGAATGGTGCTTTGAGGCTGCCGGAAACCTTTCTGGAGGCGATGCGCTATTATTGTGGAGGTTTTTCTTTAACTCTTGATCAGCAGCAGACCGACTCTTTTGCCAATGATATGGCAACAGCGGAAAACGTCATTCAGAATCTTTTTTCAGATAATGCCGGGCCGCCGGGCTATATCAATTTTTCCGGCCCGGCCGGTACTATCCCATCTCTCTCCTATTATGAAGTCCTTAATCCGGACCTGTTGAATCTTAATCCGGATTTTTTTCGGGATAAGATAGTCTTCGTCGGCAAGACCATTACCGCATCCATCACTCCTGGGCGGCAGGCCGATGTCTTTCTGGCCCCTTTTGACCGCAGTTTTATGGCCGGAGTCGAGATAAGGGCTCAGGCCCTTGCTTCGCAGTTATCGGGGAAGACCAGGTACCTCATCTCACCGCTGTTCTTTCTTGGCCTCTTTCTGCTCTGGACCTTTCTGGCTTCCTTTTTGATGGAGCGGATCAAGGGGCCGGCAAAAAGCGCTGTCTTGCTGATCGGGATAGTTGCCATGGCTGAAGGAGGCTTTATCCTTGCCTTTCAGCGTCTTCTTATTGTGCCGATAGCGCCTTTTTTTCTTTTCCCGATCTTAAATTATGGCTGGCAGCTTGGCAGGCGCTATATCAAGGAGCGCGACGCCCGGCTCAACGTTCAGAACCAGTTGTTTCACTACCTGCCGGAGCGGGTTGCCCGGCATGTGATGAAGAGTCCTCTGCAACTGGCCATGCCTGAGGACCGAAAAACCATTACCCTGCTGTTTGCC
>DAOVSZ010000327.1 GCA_030627725.1 Desulfobulbaceae bacterium | reverse complement strand
CCATTTTCCCGAGCGCTGCGAGCTGTTCATGCCGACGCATCTTTTTTTCCATCTCTTTTAAGAATGTCAGGTCCTGAAGCAGGAGGACCCGGCCGATGGCTTTCCCATCTCGGGAACTGATGGGCATGGATGTAAGATGGAGGGTAAATGTGTCATCAGCGTCTGACTGAAAGATAATTTCCTTTTCTATCTGCTCATCTTCCTGTTGCGGGGCAAAGAAACCTGCAATGGTCTGAGGCAGGCTTTCAGATGGTGTTTTAGTGATGGCATCTGCCGATTTTTTCCCTGTTATGGTGGCGGCGGTCTGATTGAATGTCTTGATCTTTCCTTCCTGGTCCGTGGCAATGATGCCGACTGGAAGCCGTGATATCAAAAGGCCGGTAAAGGCCTGTACCTGGTTGAGGGTCTCCTGTGCGATGCGGTATCCCTGGGCCGTAAGAAGGGACAACCACCCGCCAAGTCCCACGAGAAGAAGGGTAACAGACATGAAGATTATCTGGAACCGGTTGCCTTTGATGGCCTTTTCCAGTTCTTCCATGGAAAGACCAACAGTGATAACGATCTTTCCGTTCTGCCGGGCTGGATTGAAATTCATAATATTTCTGCACCAGTCTCCTTGCTCCTGTGTCTTTTGTCCGACCGCGGTATCCTTAAGAGAGGTGGATGATTGTTGCGAGCTGTCGGGCCTTGGTGGAGAGCTTTCCCTGCTCTTAAAGCTCAGATGGCGTGCACGCTGATTGCGCATGAAGCGGTGCCTGGGCTTGAGCGGTCTGAAAGGGCTGATGACCTCGAAGATTTTGCCGTCGTTTTCAGGCGAGGAGATGATCTGCGATTGAAATGTATTCTTTGACGTAACAGGAGGAAGGTCCCGTTCCATTGTTTTCCCGACCAGAGCGGTATCGCTGTGGGCCAGGATCCGACTGGTGTCGTCCAAGACCATTATGTAGAGGATTTCCGGGTCATCAGAAGCCTGTTCGATAAACTGTTGGACCTGTTCACTGCTTCGGGTCCCCAGCATCCCCATCATCATAGTAGCTCGGGTGCCGGCGCCGACGAACCTGATCAGGTCCTGACCTTTCTTAAAGAGTCTGTCCGTTGCGAGTTTTTTGTCCCGCTGCAGGTTATTGGCGGCAAAGATAATGATGATCAGCGCCAAAAGGCCGATGGCCGCTGCTGAAAACCAGGGGGAGACATAGAGCAGCGGGTATTTTTTGAAAAAACCTTTTGAACTCATAGCGTTTTATTGACAGCTTTTTTCAGTGCCGCAATATGCACGTTGCCGGCATAATGGAGCCCGCTCTTGCCGGATATCGGGTCAAAGGCGGATGGGTCGCTCACACAGACATACTGGACTTCGCGGGCAAAAGTAGAGAGCGCCTCATCAACCTGCATGCCGATAATCCGTGGAACGACTTCCCAGGTGGCGCCGCAGGGCGCTCCCCGTCTGACCGTAACAGTTTCAATCCTGCCATCTGTGACCGTCACTTCAAGCTCGGGAAGACCGAACTGATTGCCGTAGGCGCCAAGCTCCTTATGTAACCCAAGGCCACAGCAGGTAAAGGGCGTATGGGCCTTTTCGATCTTTTTCCCGGACGCGATGACCGGAATTTTTTTCTTGTTGCAGAGAAAAACCAGGTAATCGGCAAGGTCCGGGTGCTTCAGGAAACAGAGCACAAGATCACATGCAAATTCATCCGTCAAATACTCCTCGGGCGCATCGATAAACTCGGGTAGAGGCCCAGTGATATCATACACCTTTGTGATGTCGATATCGCGTCCATGGTCACGGACGCCTTGGATCTTTTTTTCTCCGGAACCGTTTTCCTGAAAGACGATGATCCTGGCCACGGGAACGGGTTGCTGCGAACGTGTCATAACGTAAAATAAACTCTCCTGGTGCTGATTTGTCTATTATATGGTATAGGCATCAAGTTGAAAATGAAAAGTGAAAAATTATAAAGTCTGACGTCTCCCTTTAGCATATTATGACCATCTAAGCCATGAAGATGTTCCAGCTGAGAAATATCCCTGCCGTCCTGATCTGTATTTTTTTTCTTTTGATCTGCTTTCCGTCTTCCTCTATTAGCGGCCAGACTGCAGAGACATTGCCTGGCGGTGTGAAGCAGTCACATTCGGCTGCAGCCTCGGAAGAGACATTCAAATATTCTATAACATGGCTTGGGATAAAGGTCGGCGAATTGCTGATGGAGACAAAGATCCATGATCCTGCCCAAGACCAGTATGCGATCAATGTCACGATCAGGGCTGCAAATGTCTTTTCGCTCGTGTATCCGGGGGAAGATACCTTTGTGACCATTGTTGAAGGGGCGGACCGGCTGCCGGTGAGGTATTCTTCCGACCGCTACAAGAGCCATGATCAACGGAGAAAAAAAGAGATTGTCTATGATCAGGTCATGGGGCAGGTCATCATTACAGAAGATGAGAATTTGCCGGAAACAGTCAAGGTTGAAGGCCCGGTGCATAATGAATTTTCATCATTTATTGCCCTGCGAACACTCGCATTCAATCCGGGAGGGCCTGTCATCGTGCCGACGTTTGCAGATAAAAAACGTTATGCAGTCGAGGTGACAGCCACAAGAGGGGAGAAGTTAGAGACCATCTTCGGGGAAGTCGGCGTGGTCCGGGTAACCCCGAAACTGACCTTTAAGGGATTGTATAAGAAAAAAAGCGCCCCGGTTATCTGGCTGACCGATGATACGCTGCGGGTCCCGGTCCGGATCAAGGCAAAGATTACTCTCGGTTCATTGACCGCCAACCTGGTGGAGTATCAACGCTCTTAATATTCCGGCGCACCCATGCCCATCTCGGCAACAGCTCTGGCTAT
>DAOVSZ010000314.1 GCA_030627725.1 Desulfobulbaceae bacterium | reverse complement strand
CACCGATGACTTTTGACGCCGCGCCAACAGCGAGCCGGATAAAATCGTCCGCCCGCCTGAGGTCTCTCGCATAGCTGTCCAAAAGAGAAAGATCTTCTAATATTACCTTGGCAACAGCCTTCACCGTAACTGTTGGTGTCTGCATCAGGCCATCTCCAACACTAATACCGAATTGCCGCCGCCAAAGGCAAGGGACTGCGAAATTCCAACTCTTCCCCGGAGCTTTTCCGATCTTTCCTGAGAGAGAACCGGAAAGGTGAGATCATGGTCCGGATGAAGACAGCCGGCGGTGCCGGGAGTCCTTCCTGCCTTAAGAGCCCGCAAGGTAAAGACCGCCTCAATGGCGCCTGCAGCGCCTAATGTATGACCGGTTATCCCTTTGGTAGAAACAACCGGGACTGCTGCCGATTTTGAAAAAAAATGAGAGAGTGCGCTTGTCTCGGCAAGATCATTGGCCTTTGTCCCGGTCCCATGAGCATTAATCAGGGAAATATTTTGGTTATCCACCCCACCATCCTGCAATGCACCCTTTAAAGCCTTCTGCAGACCCCGGCCCTCAGGATGAGGAGCGGTCGGATGCCAGGCATCAATCGCTGAACCGTACCCGCGAATCCAGCCAGAGGGAGAAATCGATCGTTTCCTGGCTGATGCGTCGGACTCAAGAACCAGAATCCCGGCCCCCTCTCCAAGATTAAGACCCTTCCGCTCCCGGTCAAACGGTCGGCAGGGCCGTTCCGAGGCAAGCAGAAGACTCGCAAAACCGTTATACGCAACCCGGGAAAGCTCGTCTGCCCCTCCTGCTATTGCCAGATCACACTGGCCGGACGCAATCCAGTTTTTTGCCACCCCGATCGCATCGGTGCCGGAGGCGCAGGCATTGGTAATAACAGCCGACGGCCCCCTGGTCCCAAGGATACGGTGAAGAGCAGCAGCGGTGTTTCCTTCAAGGTAAAACCGCACCGGCGAAAGGTCCGGTTGTTCTCCCTTTCGCCAGGCATCGTAGTATCCCTCATTATGAAAGGTGCAGCCCACAGTCGTGCCGAGAACAATGCCAACCGTTTGTTTTTTAAGGAAATCCAGGTCGATGTCAGCCGCCCGGAGCGCCTCGGCAAGGGCGCTGAGAGCAAGCAGAACCGTGCGGCTGACCGCATTCTGGGCCATTTCCGGCGCCACTTCTGCAAGCAGGGCCTGTCCTTTTTCGGTCAGACCTTTTTCCGGTCCGGCAAAGACCGGAAGATCAAGCTTCGTCTGAAACAACCAGGGCGGCGTTGCATGGCAATGTACAAGACCCTTCTCAAGGCTCTGCCAATGGCCTTCCACATCCATCCCGGCAGCGGAGATACATCCCATGCCAATAACAGCGACACCTCGTTGCTCCGCCTGAAGAGACACGGATCACCCGCTCCCCTGGCGTTCCGCAATAAAGGAGGCAAGCGCATCAATAGAGACAAAGGCCTTCTGGCCTTCTTCCATATCGGCAATCTGAACGCCGTGATGTTTCTGGATCAGGACAACCAGTTCCACCGCATCAAGGGAGTCCAGCCCCAGGCCGTCCCCGAACAACGGCTCGGTGTCGCTTATCTCAGAAGCCGCAACCCCCTGAAGCTTCAGGTCTTTTATTATCATTTCTTTCAGCTGTTGTTTCAAAGTATCCATACATTTCTTCCTTACTGACTCCAGAAGTCAAAAAAATTATACCACTGATAGGGATATTTCCGAACATACTCTTCCAGCGCCCCGGCAAAACGGCCTGCCCAGGCTGTATATTCCTGCTCTCTCTTTGCCCGCTCTGTACTCTTGGGAGAAAAGATGTCCCAGGTGTGAACCGTATAACGCCCCCTGCCGGTTTTCGCTGCCAGCAGCACGGCAATTGGCGCTCCGGTAGAAGAGGCCAGGGCATAGGCGGCAGCCGGCATCTTCACCTGCGCTCCAAGAAAATCCACAGTAACATACGGTCCCTTGCCAAGGAAACGATCACCCATGATCGTTACAATCTCTCCGCGCATCAGGGCCGCAGTCGCCTCAACCATACCTCCTAAGAAACCGTCGCTGTTGATAATATTGAACGGACACGGTTCATTGCGCAGGTCAAAATAATGCTTTGCAACCGCCTCTGCCTCATAATGCATGAGAGAATGGACCGGTTTCGGCAGACTGCAGATATGGGCAAAGGCGCTCTGCCAGTTGCCGACATGGGCCGTGAGCAGAATAATCCCCTTTCCTTTACGGATGATATCCTGCAACTCTTCCAGGCGGGTAATCTCTCCATGCAGTTTTGCCTGTCTGTCAAGACCGAGCCAGGCCCTGTCTACCAGGACTTTCCCAAAGGAATGGACGAGCCGGAAGGTATCGAGCCGAAGACCCAGCCACCCATGCTCCGGAAACCGGCGCTTGAGATAGGGACGGGTTGTTCGGTGGATCTTCCGGCTGCACAGGACATAGACCGCGACCACAGGCGCCAGCAGACAATAAGCGCCAAGCTGACCGACGATTTTTAAGACAAGATAAAAAATGCCGTGCCCCAAAACCTCGGCACGGTTTCCGGTAGAGTTCGGTTGAGTCATTTTTTTAATCACGGGTATGATCGCCGCCGCAGGGCACGAATCCCGAAATATGTTATCCCGCCGCCGATAAGCCCAAGAACCGGTCCGACCACCAGAGATCCCAGAAGCCACTCCCAGAGCCGCTCATGAATTTGTAAGATAATGGTCTCCCGGGAAATATCCATGAAAAAATTGCCCGTCCGCATAAAATTCCCGGTCAGGATACAGAGGACCGGAACAACCGGCGGGCAGCAGAACTGACTGGCTCCGACAGCAGCCAGGGTATTTACATGAAGCCTTCTGGTCACATAGATAATGACCACGGTGTGTACGGCAATAAGCGGCAAAGCGCCCAGAAAAAATCCCATCCAGACAGCGGCGGAAAGCGCCAGGGGAGAGGAGTGTTCCTTACAGAGCCGTTTGACAAGCTTTACCGGATGCAGGACCCAGACCGCCTCTTCCTCTCGAGGTGGTTTCGGAAAAAGACGCTGATGGGGCCAGGGAACAAGAGACCTGATCACAAGACCTGTATGAAGGAGGGTGAGCCTGAAGTTGTCCTTTACCTGATGAAAATGAGTTATTCTTTCGTTTGCCTT
>DAOVSZ010000180.1 GCA_030627725.1 Desulfobulbaceae bacterium | reverse complement strand
CCCGTAGATATGATCAGTATCCAGAAGGCGCAGTATAACCCCAGAAAGGACGAACTCTTCTTGAAAGGTGTGGTGAGTGACAACCCGGATGCGGTTCTGACAGCCATTTATAATGAGAATTTTTACACGGTTGATATGGTGGACATGAAAATTTCCGGAGTCGACGGGTATGCTGACACCGTGGAGATTGTTTCCGATCTTGGCGGCAGCATCACGGTGGACGTTAGTTTAAAGGAGTCATAATCTGATAAATCTGTGGCGGTTGCTCGGAGTGGTTTGGTGAAGCAGCTGTCTAACATGATATAAAACATGAAAAGGCCCCCTGGAAAAAATCCAGGGGGCCTTTTGTGTTTTTTTGTGTTCAGGATGCAAAAGTGAAGGAAACTTTATCGCTCTGCTTTTTCTCTCTGCAATAATGTAAGAGTCTCTTTATCCCCCTTTTTTACGGCCCAGTCAACTGCGGTTTTCCCTTCCCGGTCCTGTATGGTCCTGTCTGCGCCGTGTGTCAGCAGGGAACGGATGATTTCCGTGTGGCCGCTCCAGACAGCGGCCATGAGGGCGGTATAGCCTCTGGTGTCGGAGATATTCGGATCAGCCTTGTGTGTGAGGAGATAGTTGACGATCTCTGTGAATCCGGCCCCGGCTGAAAGCATGAGGGCTGTGAAGCCTCGACGGTCTTGGGTGTTTACCCTGGCTCCGGCCTCGATCAGTATTGTAACGATTTTTTGATGGTTGCGTAAAACGGCATACATGAGAGCTGTTCGGCCGTGAGAGTTGTGTTGGTTAATGTCAGCGCGCTGATCAACAAGAAACGTAACCGTGTCCTGATGCCCTTCGGATGCAGCGCTCATGAGGGCTGTTTGATCAGCGCTTGTAAGCAGGTTTATCCGGGCGCCGTATTGCAATAGTAATTTTGCCGTCTTTGTATCTCCGCGCCGGGCGGCAGCCATCAATGCTGTAATATCGCCGTTAAATCGTACCTGCGGATCAGCCCCGGCCTTCAGCAGGGCTTCGACCGTATCGCTATGACCTGCCCCGACAGCAAACAGGAGCGGGGTCAGGTGGTCCTTGTTTACAGCATTGACCTTGGCGTCATGGACCAGTAAAAGCTTTACTCCCATCGTCAGACCCTTCCATGAAAGACGCATCAGGGCAGTGTTGCCGGTGCTGTCTCGGGCGTGGATATCAGCGCCGTTGTCCATCAGAATTTTCACGATCCGGGCATGCTCCGGTCCTGAGGCGACCATGAGGGCGGTGGAATTATTTTTTCCCGTTGCGTTGACATCGGCGCCTGACTCCAGCAGAGAACGGACCTTTTCCAGGTCCCCAAGGGCCGCAGCCGATTGCAGCGGTCCGGCAAGAAGCAAAGAGTCGTCCAAGAATGGAGAAAGAAGAATGAAGAAAAGACCCAGGAAGAGGGTCTTACGAATTATTTTTCTTGAAAACATAGATGGACCTTACCGTCTTCTTCTGAGGCAGTTATCCCAAAGGGTTCCAACTGTTTGAAAAGGGGCCTGCCGAAGATAAAGAATTCATACGCTTCCGGCAGGGCGGAATCATTCAACGCCCGTGTCCGGAGGGCCAGGTCCTTTCTGACAAGTCCGGTCAGTTTCTCCAGGGCAGCGGTCCGGTCCGTGTTGTCGGTAACAGCAGTAATGAGATCTTCTAACGCGTCAAGGGCAATTTCCCGCTCCTGCTCTTGAATGAGTTCCCTCACCGGGTCGCCCTGATTGATGATATCAGTCCGCTTGATGGTATCCTGGTAAATCGCGGAAAGAAGTTCTGCAGTGTCCCAGCACTTCAGGAGCCTGCATTCAAGGGGACGTGAGGTGTAGATCATGCAGCCTTTTTCTTTGTGGTCGTAAAAACAGCAGGTCCAGTCTTTGCCGCTTCCGCATATTTTAATAAGTTCTTCTCGTACGGGTTCGATTTTATTTGAAGCAGGGGAAAAGGCGAACTCTCCCTTCCTGATCGTGACCAGTTGGTCGTGCCTGATCGTACCGTTCAGGAGCAGTTCCAGGTCTTCCTTGTGGAGCGCCGGCCCGCCGTTCGAACAGCAGGCGCCGCAGCGTTTGCATTCACCGTTCGGGGTGGGATTTGATTTCTGTATTTCATCAGTATATGTATTCATTGTTACATTTATAAACAGGAAAAAGAGGGGGGGTTCAAGGAAAAACTTTAAGAACAGCAAGGTTTACGGTTTACGGTTTACAGGTTACAGTTTATTTTTTCTTAACCAGTAACCAGTAACCAGTAACCAGTAACCAGTAACCAGTAACCAGTAACCAGTAACCAGTAACCTGACCCCTGACCCCTGAATTTGAACCTTTTTACACTCAAAACCGATTTCTCTCCAGCCGGGGACCAGCCGCAGGCCATTGCCGCCTTGAGCCGCGGACTCAGGGACGGCGCCAGGGAGCAAGTCCTGCTCGGCGTCACAGGGTCCGGCAAGACATTTACCATGGCGCAGGTCATCGCCGAGGTCCATCGGTCGGCCCTTGTCCTGGCCCCGAACAAGACCCTTGCGGCCCAGCTCTTTTCCGAGTTCAAGGAGCTGTTTCCCGACAATGCGGTGGAATATTTTGTAAGCTATTACGATTATTATCAGCCGGAGGCATATATCCCCCAGTCCGACACCTATATTGAAAAAGATTCCGCGATCAACGACACCATAGACAAGATGCGTCATTCTGCAACCCGGTCTCTCCTGACACGGCGAGATGTGATCATCGTGGCAAGCGTTTCCTGTATCTACGGCCTTGGTTCGCCTGAGGAGTATAGGAATATGCACCTTGTTCTCAAAAAAGGCGAAGAGTATCAACTGGAGGAGGTATTGCGGCGGCTGGTCATCATGCTCTACGAGCGGAATGAGATCTCCTTTCACCGCGGCACGTTCCGCGTCCGGGGTGACGTGCTGGAGATCTTTCCCGCCTACGAAGAGGCCCGGGCGATCCGGGTCGAGTTTTTCGGCGATACGGTGGACCGGATTTCCATGATAGATCCTCTTCGCGGGAATGTCCTTGGAGACGAGACCGAGGTGACTGTTTTCCCGGGCAGCCACTTTGTCACCTCAAAAGAGAGACTGCAGCAGGCAATGCGGACGATCAAGGAGGAGCTGAAGGAGCGGCTTGATTTTTTTGAGAAAGAGAACCTGTTAGTTGAGGCCCAGCGCCTGGAACAGCGCACGAATTTTGATTTGGAAATGATCCAGGAGCTGGGGTATTGTAACGGCATCGAGAATTACAGCCGGCACCTTACAGGCAGGAAGGTCGGGGAGCCGCCGCCGACCCTGCTGGATTATTTTCCTGAGGATTTTGTGTTGTTCATTGATGAGAGTCATGTGGCGGTCCCTCAGGTGCGCGGCATGTACCGCGGTGACCGATCGCGGAAAAAAACCCTGGTTGCATTCGGTTTTCGGCTCCCATCCGCCCTTGACAACCGGCCGCTCAGGTTTGAAGAATTTGAAGAACGGGTCGGACAGGTGGTCTACGTCTCCGCGACCCCGGCGGATTTTGAGTTTGAGCGGGCCGAGGGCCGGATCGTCGAACAGATCATCCGTCCAACCGGCCTTATCGACCCCTTGATTGAGGTCAGGCCGGCAGTGTCGCAGGTTGACGATCTGTTAGAGGAGATTCGGATTCGGGTTGCGAGAAATGAGGCGGTGCTGGTAACGACTTTGACAAAACGGATGGCTGAGGACCTGACGGAGTATTATGAAAATGTCGATGTTGCGGTCAGGTATCTCCATTCGGATATCAAAACCCTGGAACGGATGGAATTGGTGCGCGGACTGCGGAGGCAGGAGTTTTCCGTCCTGATCGGCATTAACCTTCTTCGGGAAGGGCTGGATATCCCCGAGGTCTCGCTGGTTGCCATTCTTGATGCGGACAAGGAGGGGTTCTTGCGGAGCGAGCGGTCCCTGATACAGACATGCGGCAGGGCGTCCAGGAATGTCGGCGGCATGGTTATTCTGTACGGCGACCGGATGACCAACTCCATGCGACGGACCATTGAGGAGACCAACCGGAGAAGATCGCTGCAGGCGGCATATAACGAGAAACACTCCATCACTCCGGAAACGATCAGGTCGAAGATCAAGGACATCATGGAGTCGGTGTATGAGAAGGATTATGTGACCGCCGGTTTTGAAACAGCAGAGAACGAGACAGGCTACGGCAGCAGGACATGGGACAGCCTGAGTGAACTCCAGCGGGATATCAGGCAGACGGAAAAGGAGATGATGGCAGCAGCAAAGGAACTCGATTTTGAGACTGCGGCGGAAAAGCGTGATCTGCTGAAAGAACTGCGGGAGGTGGAACTGCAATGGCTGTAAAAGACGATTTCTGGTACAGGTTTTCCCTGGTGGTGGTCCCTCCGGTCTATGGGTTCATTACCCGGTTATTATTCGGTTCCTGCCGGATCATTTATCAAAACAGAGATATCTTCATAAACGGCGTCCGGGCGCCGGAACCGTGTATTGTGGCGTTCTGGCATTACAGTCTTTTCTATATCATCCATGACTCCGGCTGGGCAAAGTGGGCGGCCATGGTCAGCGGCAGCAAGGACGGGGAATATATCGCCCGGGTCCTGGCCGGGAAGGGGGTTACGCCTGTGCGCGGATCGAGGACCCGGCGGGGAATCGGCGCCTTGCGGGAGATGGAGGAGGCAATGAAAAACGGCATGAACGCGGCCCTGGTTGCCGATGGTTCACAGGGGCCTCCTAGAATAGCGCAGGCAGGGATGATTTTTCTGGCAAGCAGGACCGGGGCGCCGATCATCCCCATGGCATGGGGGGCGGACCGTTACTGGACATTCAGGAGTTGGGACAGGACCGTCCTGCCAAAGCCTTTTGCCAGGATCTCCATGTTCTACGATGAGCCGTTTATGGTGCCGCCCGGCCTGAAATCAAAGGAACTGGAAAAATACCGGCTTGAACTCGAAGAGAGGTTGAACCGTCTGTACGAGAAGGCGTGGGGGGTGTTCGGAAAGAAGGAGCATTGAAGTTATTTCTGTGCGGACCCTGAATATATAAAAAAGGCCCGGATTTCTCACAGGTGAGAAATCCGGGCCTTTTGTTTTAAAGCAGGATGTGATTTTTACGGACGTGCTTATGCCAGTTGCTTCATAATGGCATCTGAAACTTCCTGGATGCCGGCTGTGCCGTCAACGGAGATGATCTTGGTGCCGCTCAGGCCTTTGAAGAAGTTGACCGCCGCCATGGTGCCTGTGTTGTCATCGTAGTAGATGTTATGACGCTTGTTGATGGCTTCTTCGTCCTGGTCGTCGGCGCGGGTGGAAAGTTCGCCGCCGCAGACACGGCAGACCAGTTTGCCGTCTTTTTCGACCGGTTTGATGGCGTCAAAGGCGATATGGTTCGGGTGATTGTTGTCGTTGGCGCAGAGCCTGCGGCCCATGATGCGGAGTTTAGCAATCTCGCGGTCCAGTATGATCTCAATCACGTAGTCAAGGGTGATATTCTCATCCTGCAGCGCCTTGGCCAGGGTCTCTGCCTGTACCTTGTTGCGGGGGAATCCATCCAGAAGCCAGCCGTTTTTGCAGTCGTCTTCCTTCAAGCGGTTCAGAATCATCGGGATGGTGATATCGTCAGGAACAAGGTCGCCACGGTCGATATATTCCTTTGCCTTTTTCCCAAGTTCGGTCCCGCCGCCGATGTTCACACGGAAGATCGCTCCTGATTCTATGTGGGCGATATTGTATTTTTTCTGTACGATTGCGCCTTGTGTTCCCTTGCCGCTTCCATTGGGTCCAAATGCCAAAATATTCATGCGTTACTCCTTTGTCATTGTGAAGAGATTTTTGGGTATGTTCATCAACAAATTCAATTCACCACAGAAATCACAGAGTTCACAGCAAAATAATAAATACTATCCTATGGTCACTGCGGGAGATTATCAATTCAACAAATAACTATAAACGAAATGCGAATCATTGCAAACAAAAATGAATGATGATTCATAATTGGCAACTATTTAGGTGTGTTTGCAGAATTAGTCTAAACGCCCT
>DAOVSZ010000228.1 GCA_030627725.1 Desulfobulbaceae bacterium | reverse complement strand
TAAGGGCTCGTTTTTAAAAAACCTAAATTAACGTAACATTATTGTTGAAGCTCCAGGGAGAAACTCATATGGCACTCTATCCGGACATAACAAAAGTCACCGGCAAAACACCCCTGGTAAAATTGAACTGGATCGGAAAAGACACCAACGCCCTTCTTTACGCCAAAATCGAATTTCAGAATCCGCTCGGTTCGGTTAAGGACCGGATCGGCACGGCCATGATCGATGCAGCGGAAAAAGACGGCAGGATACAGCAGGATACCGTCATTATCGAACCTACCAGCGGCAATACCGGAATCGCCCTTGCCTTTGTCTGTGCAGCCAGAAAATACCGCCTGGTTCTTACCATGCCTGAGACCATGAGCATTGAAAGAAGAGCCCTCCTGAAACATATGGGGGCTGAACTCATCCTCACGCCGGGAGATCAGGGCATGAAAGGCACTATTGCCAGGGCTCACGAACTTGTTTCCGAGACCAAAAACGCCGATATGCCGAACCAGTTCAGCAACCCGGCAAATCCGGAGATCCACAGACGGACAACAGCTGAAGAGATATGGGCCGATACAAACGGCGCCGTTGATATCTTTGTCGCCGGGGTCGGAACAGGCGGCACCATAACCGGTGTTGCGGAAGTGATCAAAAAAAGGAAGCCCGCTTTTCGTGCCGTGGCCGTGGAACCTGCCGATTCACAGGTATTGTCGGGCGGCGCCCCGGGACCGCATAAGATCCAGGGGATTGGGGCAGGTTTTGTCCCTGAGATCCTGAACAGGGAGATCATCGACGAGGTGATAGCTGTCACCAATAATCAGGCCTTTGAGACCGCCCGGCAACTGGCAAAAAAGGAAGGGCTTCTCTGTGGGATTTCTTCCGGAGCCGCTGCCTTCGCCGCCCTTCAGATTGCGTTGCGAGAGGAGAGTGCCGGCAAAAGCATTGTCGTTGTCCTGCCAAGCACAGGTGAACGATATCTGAGTACCGAATGATTTATAAGGGATTTAGACTGAAGGCTGTAGGCTTTCAGCACTCCCGGATAGTCATATCCATTTACGAGGAGAAAAATGAAGACACAAGACAATGAACCAACAGAACAGCATAAAAGCGCCTGGGGGCATATAATAAGCGGATTATGGCGATCACCTCTTGGCGTACTTGGGGTGGCTATTACCACCATCAGCATAACTCTGATGATTATCGGGCTTATCGCCGATCTTTCCGGCGCCGCCTTGTTTGAAAATCCCTATGCGGGCGCCGCCACCTATCTTGTCCTGCCGGGAGGCATGCTCTTCGGCCTAGTCCTGATCCCGATAGCAGCCTACTTCAGGAGACGTCAGTGGCTGCAGTTCGGCCTTGACATGGAACATCTCAAGCTCAACTTAAGTGATAAAAAACATCGCAGTGTTCTGATCGGCATTCTTGTTCTGACCGTAATCAATGTAACCATACTTACCGTGGTCGGGTATGAGGGCTATCACTTTACCGATTCGCCCTATTTCTGCGGCATGGTCTGTCACCAGGTGATGGAGCCGGAATACACCGCCTACAAGCGTTCAGCCCACTCCCGGATCCCATGCGTAGACTGTCATATCGGCCCCGGCGCCCAGTGGTTCGTACGTGCCAAACTCTCCGGACTACGCCAGGTGGCGGCTGTAGTGACCGACAGTTATAGCCGGCCGATCCCAGCCCCTGTCCATGAGTTGCGCCCGGCCCGGGACACTTGCGAGCAATGCCACTGGCCTGAAAAATTCCACGGCAAGAAGATGAAAACATTTACTCATTTCAGCAATGATAATCAGGAAGAAGCCCAAATTCAGGAGATTGCTTTACATATCGGCGGGCATAACCCTGAAACAGACAGGTTCGAAGGAATCCACTGGCATGTCAGTGAAGATGTGGAGGTAAGCTACCTTGCTGTTGATAGAGAACGGACCAAAATCGCCAAGGTCAGGGTCAAGCGGCCTGACGGCACCGAGGACGAATTTGTTAAAAATGATATTGAAGCGGAGGAGGGAGAAGAACACGAATGGCGTGTCATGGACTGCATCGACTGCCATAACCGACCCACCCATATCTACGATATGCCTGAGGAGGTTGTTGATTTCGGTCTGGTCAGCAAAAAGATCAACGGCGAAATCCCAGGCATCCGGGAAGACAGCCTGAACGTGCTTACCAAAGAATACCTCTCGCGCGAAGAGGCCAAGGAGAACATGGTCCGCGACCTGACCGAACTTCTGAGGCAGCGGGACCCGAATCTTCCTGCCCGCTTTGGCGACGATATCAAAAGGGCCGGCGAGTATCTCGTCGAAGCATATCTGGGAAATGTCTGGCCCGAGACAAAGGTGTTCTGGGGCACGTATAAAGAACACCTCGGGCATCAATGGGCGGATGACGGCTACGGCTGCTGGCGGTGCCACGACGAAGAGCATGAGAATGAAGACGGCGAAACGATCACTCAGGACTGTGCGCTCTGTCACGATGAACCGGAATAGTAACTGTCCAGCAGCACCCCACCCGGAATAAAAAAAGCGCGATTCCAACAAAAGATGCAGGAATGAGGGGGGCTAAATCTGCCCCCTGAGCCTTGCCCAGACAAGCCCCAGGTATTCGTGTACCGCCCGTTCGCTCTTGATGAGGTTATACGGGCTCGGGACATAACTGCGGAAGCTGTTCGGGGTCTTTTTGATACGGTGTGCGGTAGGCGCCGGGACAGGATCAAGCCCCTGGTTTTTGAAAAGACGCATCGACCGGGTCATATGAGAGGCGGATGTAACAAGGACAAAGGGGGATCTCCCCACGATCTCTTTTATGAGCCGGGCTTCGTCCTTGGTGTCTTTCGGATTCGGCTCGACAATGATATCTTCAGGCGGCACCCCGATGGCACGCGCGACACTTGCCATCATGGCCGCATTCGTCACCGGATCCTTGCCTCCCCAGCCGGAAAGAACAAGCCTGCTCATGCGATGATCTCTGTATATACGGATCCCTTCCACCAGGCGCGTCAACGAAACATGGCTTATCCGGCTTGTGAGCGGCAGGGCGGTATCCGTAGTATGCCCGCCACCAAGCACAACCACATACCTGATCTCCCTGTCAGTTCCGAAATACGATGGATGCGTCCGCTCCAGAGGCCCCAGTATCGTGTTTGCCACCGGTGATATCCCCAAAAAAGCGATCAAGAAAATCCCGAAAGTGATTAGAATTTTTCCGAGTCTCTCTCTTTTCGTAAAGCACAGGAGGAAAAGTCCCAGAAGGGCCACAACTATGCTAAAAGGCAGAGGCATGAGAAAGGGTGTGATGATTTTTTTTAACATGAATATCATAAGAAGAGGTTCCGGGTTTAGGGTTCAGGGTCTTGACAATTATACTTTTCAACCAAGACGAGAGAACTCCTGTTGAATTCATCCTTTTTTACGATATAATACCTTCAGTTTTCCTGACACCGAAGGAGCCTGGGAATTTTTATACCATTTTAAGCGCCCGCTCTACACACAAAAAATTTTCTTTCGAGTATTTCGTGTGGTTCGCAGTCGAATCACGTTAAATCATGCGACTGCCCTAGGATAATCCATGGACTATTACAGAGAACCGGTAGAAACCGTCCTTTCATCCCTCAAAACTTCCAAAAACGGTCTGTCGTCCGAGGAGGCAACAAAACGGATCACGAAATTCGGCCACAATACGCTCGAGACGAAATCAAGCGTCAATCCCCTTCTTATCTTTCTCAACCAGTTCAAGAGCTTCATCATCTATATCCTTCTCTTTGCGGTCGCCTTTTCGCTGTTGATCGGCGAGTATGTGGATTCGATCATCATCCTCATCATCCTTCTGGCAAACGCGTTGATCGGTTTTTTCCAGGAACTTTCCGCCAATCGCTCCCTGGAAGCGCTCAAGAAGATGACATCCATAAAGGCCAAGGTGATGCGCAACGGAATCCTTGAGACCATGGATTCCATGTACCTGGTCCCGGGCGATATCATCCGGATGGAGGCCGGGGACAACGTTCCGGCTGACGCCAGAATCATCGAAAGCGTCCGTCTGAAGGTCGAAGAGGCTTCTCTTACCGGAGAGAGTGTGCCGGCGGAAAAAGAACCGATTCCTCTCACCGAAGAAAAACAGATCAGCGACCGGAAAAACATGCTCTTCTCATCAACCGCAGCTGTCACCGGCAACTGCCGGGCCGTGATCGTGGCCACCGGTATGCAGACCGAGATAGGAAAGATTACACGATTGATTAAGGAAGCGGAAGAGGAGATGACCCCGTTGCAGAAACGCCTTGATGTCTTCGGCAAAAAACTCGGCACGGTGATTATCGGTATCTGCATCTTTATCTTCCTGCTCTCATTCGGCAAGGAATACCTGGCGAGCGGCATCACGGCCGAATCCTTTATCGCCTTTGCCTTTATCGCTATCAGCCTGGCGGTTGCCGCAGTACCGACAGCGCTGCCTGCCGTGGTCACCATCGCGCTCAGCATCGGCGTCAAACGGCTGCTCAAAAAAAAGGCGCTGGTGCGACGACTCTCTTCGGTCGAGACCCTTGGCAGCTGTGATGTTATCTGCACGGACAAGACAGGAACGCTTACTGAAAACCAGATGACCGTCCGCCACGCCTGGACCCTTGCCAATGAGGCCGAAATCAGCGGCAGCGGTTACGACCCGCAGGGCGCTCTCTCAGAACCGGTTTCTCCTCTTCTTTTCGCAACCGGGCTTGTCTGTAACAACGCATCGTTTTATGAAGACAGCGGCGGCTGGAAAACAACCGGCGACCCGACAGAGGCGGCGCTTCTTGTGAGCGCTGCAAAGGCCGGAGCACAAACGTTTCATACCCGTATGGACGAAATCCCCTTTGATTCGGACCGCAAACTGATGAGCGTCCTGGTTGAAGAAGATGCGAAACTCCGCATGTACACCAAAGGCGCTCCCGGAGAATTGCTTGCGCAATGCAGCCACGTCCGTCTCGGAGATGATACAGTAGGGCTTACGCCCGAATTTCGGGAGCAGATCCTGACCCAAAATGACCTCTACGCCTCCAGCGCCCTCAGGGTCCTCGCCTTTGCCTATCGAGATGTCGCGAAAAAGAAAGATTTTAGAGAAGAGCGCCTCGTCTTTGTCGGTCTACAGGCAATGATAGACCCGCCCCGGCCCGATGTGGTCGAATCGATCAGGATCACCAAACAGGCAGGGATACGGGTGATCATGATCACCGGAGATTATAAGGAAACGGCCCGGGCCATCGGCAAGGAAATCGGGATTCACGGG
>DAOVSZ010000323.1 GCA_030627725.1 Desulfobulbaceae bacterium | reverse complement strand
TTCTCGCTGCTGCAGGGCAGCATATCAAAGGGAATGATAAGATATCCGCGGGAGGCGAATTTGGCAGGGATTCCCTTGTTGGCTACTGCCGCAAAACTATTATAAGGCCGACCGAACAATATCACTGCTGTTTTTTCCGGGGTGTCTTTCAGCGCTGCAAGAGCTTCTACGCCAAGCCGGCGGATATCAGCAAAAAAGGCTTCCTGGGCAACGACGGCCTCTTCCAGGGCCGACCGCACCCGTGCCGGATCGACGCCCATCTGACCGGCAACCTTCTGAAAGGCAGGCAGATTGGCGGCGATCCCATTTGAAAAATCAAGCGTTGGAGAGAGTGTCTGTTTTGTTGAAAAGTCCGGAAAAGCGGCGCCAAGATAAAAGGGTTCGCCCTGGAGCAGCACACACGTACAGGACACCTGACTGCTGTCCTTCGTAGGAATGCCGGTCAGATGCGGCAGAAAGAAAAAATCAGGTTTGTGTTCCAGGAGCGAGGGCACGTACCCATGGGCCAGTTCAGCAGGATAGCAGAAGGCGCTCCCCTGCTGGTCTAGGCCTTCAGGGGAGATTGTGTCCGGCAGCACCAGGCGGAAACCGAGTTCGGCAAAGAAACGATTGTAAAAAGGGAAATAGGTGTTGACCAGAAAGGAACGGTTCATGCCCACTGTAGGTCGTGAATCGGCCTGGCTTTCTTCCATCAGGTCCCGAAAGACTCTTTGTTCGCGCCTGACAACTAAATTGAGTCCGCCGGCATCGATTTTTCGATTATGAATAATATTGTCATAACGATTGCAAATGCCGCCAAAGGGATACACCTTGTCGTTGATCTTAATACGGGAGATGGTGCAGCCCCGGTCGCAGTCCTTGCCCCCGCCGCAGGTGAAAGGCTTGCCATATTCGACTTGCCGTTTGGCCAGATCGGAAAGAACAAAATATTGCAGCTGCAGCAATCCCGTATTCAGACGGCGCTCCACTTCCAGTGCCACCCCAAAGGCCCCCATCAGACCGGGATCGGGCGGCACTACCATTTCCTTGCCTGTGAGAGCTGCCATGGCCGCGGGAATGGCCTTGTTGTAACAGACCCCTCCCTGGATAAACACCTTTTTGCCGACCGGCCGGTTGCCCTTGACCCGGTTTGTATAGTTCATACAAATAGAGTAAACCAGACCGGCAATAATATCAGGCAAGGGGATGTTTTCCTGGATCGCTCCCTTAATGTCAGAGCTGATAAAAGCCGCGCACTGGTCGTTGAAATTGGCTGGACTGGCTGCCTGCAAAGCGATCTTGCCGATTTCAGTAACATCAACTCCAAGGCTTTCCTTGGCAGACTCTTCAAGAAACGAACCGGTGCCGGCGCTGCATGCCTCATTCATAGCGTAATCGCTGGGCACGCCATTGGTGATAAAGGTATATTTAGCGTCCTGACCGCCAATCTCAAAAATTGTGTCCACTTCCGGATCAAAGTAAACCGCGGCAGCAGCATGGGCAATGATTTCATTGATGACGCCGCCCGTTATGGCATGCAATCCGGCGATCTGGCGGCCGGAACCGGTAACGCCTAGCCCTTCGATCGTTACAGGACAATCAATCTGCTCTGCCAGGCTTTGATATACCTGGCGGGAGGCCTCAATCGGATCGCCATTGGTCCGCAGGTATTCGGCCGCAAGAACCGCCTTGTCCCGTCGCCGCATGATGACGCCTTTTGTCGTCGTCGATCCCACATCCAGCCCGAGAATGGTCCGGTCGCCGGGTGTGGCGGCAGCCCGCGGCTGATGTTTGAAAAACACCATGTCCTTATAGTCTTCAAGAGGTCTGAGAAAGGAGATGCTTGAGGTGTGGTTGCGAAAGATCTGTTGAATGCCCGGGAAAGGGGTGGGCTCATGTTCCAAAGCCCAGAGAGCGGCCCCGAGCGCTTCAAACCAGGTGGCCTCGGGCGGCACAAAAAGGCCGCTGATTGCTTTGCCGAGATAGTGGACCATGGCATGATTGCGAGTGCAGCCTCCCACCAGCATCACCGAAGTCTTGGGAAGCTTTTTAAGCAGTTCAATGATTTTTTCCGCCATCATGGTGGAGAGGCCTGCCACGACCCGCGTCTTGGGAACGCCCTTGTTAAGGGCGTGAGTGCAATCGCTCTTGCAGAAGACCGAGCAGCGTCCGGACATCTTATAAACATTATCCGGATCCGGCGTCTCCATCCGGCCCACCTCGTCCACGGAGAGCCCCATCCTGGCAAGTTGCTGCAGGAAAAATTCACCGGTCCCGGAGGCGCATTTATTGCCGGCATGGATATTCTGGATGCTTCCGTCCTCGTCGAGGTGGTATACGATGAACGTCTCCCCGCCGGCGCTGACGATCACCCGGCAGGGATGATCAGCAGGGAGGATATGGCTGTAGGCCAGTTCTACGGCCTCGGGTTCGGAAACAGAAGAGAGGGAAATATGTTTTTTTGATTTTCGTCCCGTGACACCGATCCGTAGCGTGTCAATACCATTTACCCGGGCGAGCATTGCGGTTAAACAGCGCCGGGGATTCCCTTCGTGGGAACGGATTTCAGTCTGGAGTACTTCGGTTTTTTGCCCTGTTCTTTGCAATAAAACGAGGCTGACGGTTGAAGCGCCTAAGCAGATCCCTAATGATTCCATTCAAGTATTGGCCCGCCGGTTGAAGTTGTTGCCAAGAGGCGTCACATCTTTTACTATTTCGATAATGCAATGAATGCGTTGAAAATGTCAAGAACTGGCTTCGCAGGACATCATAAAATGTAATTTGAACGTAACAGCTGTCGCAAATGACCATAGACATTGATCACTTCCTTGAACTCCTTGAAAAGGAAACAGCTCAATATGCAACTCCGGTTGTAGATCTCATCGCTGTGCAGACAAAGGATCCTTATAGAATCCTGGTCGCAACTATCCTGTCTGCAAGGACTCGGGACGAAACAACCTCCAGGGCGGCGGCACGGCTTTTTCAAAAAGCGCCG
>DAOVSZ010000221.1 GCA_030627725.1 Desulfobulbaceae bacterium | reverse complement strand
TAAACGAACCGGATGCCCTGGTTGACTGCAATGTCATGAGCCTGTTCAAGCGTTTTTATGGGGGTCGGCGGGAGGGTTTTCATCTTGTAGGCCGGGTAAAAGCGTGAAAAATGAACCGGTACATCGGGGCCTAAATTTTTAACGATCCAGGCGGACATCTCCCGGATGGTCTTCATGTTGTCATTCATGGTCGGCACAAGGAGATTCACGATTTCGAGCCATCTGCCCTGTTCTTTGATCAGTTTCAGGGTGTTTAAGACAGGCGTCATCTTTGCAAAACTCATATCGCGATAGTAGTCGGCGGTAAAACCTTTCAGGTCCACGGTAACCCCGCGCATATGGGCAAGGAGTTTCTTCATCGGCTCCTGCTGCATGCCGCCGTTGGTGTGGAATATGGTGTTGAGTCCCTTTGCATGGGCGATCTTTGCAATGTCGTACATGTATTCATAGAAGACGGTCGGCTCGTTGTAGGTGAATGAGAGTCCGGCCCCTCTTTTGATTGCCGTGTTCACGGTTTCATCAGGAGTGAGATTTCGCGTGTAAGGAGCAAGATCTTCAACCGTCTGCTGGGAAAGATGCCAGTTGTGGCAGAACTTGCAGCGGAAGTTGCAGCTGGCCGTTCCCGTGCACAGGATGGTGGAGGCGGGCAGGTTATGATACATCGGTTCTTTTTCGATCGGGTCGAGTTGGAGTGCCGCGGTTTTCCCGTAGACAAGGGAGTAGAGGGTCCCGGCTCTGTTCTCCCGGTTCTTGCAGAATCCGCGTTTTCCCGTCGCAATTGTGCAGCTTCTGAAACACAGCCTGCATTTTACGTAGTTTCTGTCCTTTTTATCGTAATGCCTGGCCTCTTCAAGGGCCGTGACACTGCCGGCATGTACAATCATGGGGCATCCGATGCAGGACCCGGCAACAGCTGCTACCCCTTTCTTGATGAACGAGCGTCGTGAGAGAGGACGATACATGGGCTTCTCCGGTATTCTGTTGCAGGAAAGTCTCTAAAGATACTGTAACTGTTCAGGTGGTGCTGATGTGGGCTAAGCACCACCCTGTAACTGTTCAGAAGTGCCCCAGATGTGCACAAGCAGGCTGGAGAACTATAGTAGTCCTATGTGAGCCAGCCTGATCGTGTGCAGATGGGGTGCTGCTGAATAGTTACAAGATACTTTGATTACATAATGAGTAAGGAGGCTTGTCAAGAGGGAAAATGGGGATTCCGGCCACGCCTGGCGTTCTTCTCTTTGTCGGGATCTGGGTCGGACGAAGCCAACTAGCTGAAAGTATGATAAAAAACGCGAAAAGGGGGGGTGCTTTTAGGCCTTAGAAGGCCTTTTTTGACCCCCAAAAGAGACTTTTAAGGAAAAGATAAGCTCGGACCACGCGTATTCTGGGTCGGGAATCAATCGGCAGAATCGTCGAACCATCAAATTCAGGTGACGGAAAGAGGCGCAGTCGTTTTTGATTCTAGGTTTTTGGCCCGCACCTGATTAGGGCCGTTATCCCAGAAACACAACGAATCATAACGTTGCATTTTGCTATGTTTTGACATATAGTGTAATTATAGAAATAAAACTTATATGGAGGTATTAAACATGGCAACTGCAGTCAGAGTATCAGAAGAATTAGTACAAGAAGCACGAAAATATAGTCGAGTTGACCACCGATCCATTACTGGTCAAATTGAACACTGGGCAAGAATCGGGAAGTGTGCAGAAGAAAATCCTGATTTAACATACGATTTAATAAAAGAAATTTTAATAGGTATAGAGGAGTTAGAACAAGGAGAAGTATTTGAGTACGAGTTCGGGTGATCTTAATGAAAATATTATTATCAAGATCATTCCGAAATAAGGTCAAAAAATTAGGCAAAAAAGAAAAACAAGTTCTTGACGGCGAAGTAAAAACGATTGCCAAAGATCCATTTGTCGGGGTTGAGAAAAAAGGTGACCTTAGAGGCGTATTTGTTCATAAATTTAAAATCAAAGCAACACTCTACCTTTTGTCATACAGATTAAGAAATGAAAATCTTGAACTTATTATGCTTGGCCCACACGAAAACTACTACAGAGACTTAAAAAATTACCTTAAAAAGGTATAACATATTGGGATAACAATACAATTAACTGGAACAAAAGAGGCCCTGTTTTTAAAGTTATAAACTTTCGTGTTTACGGTGCCATTGGCTACACACCCAGCTGCTCTTTTGCTCCAGTTATTGCGGTCGTGCGAAAAGAAGAATCATCCTATTGTCTCTTGTTCTTACACATGGTAAACTATATTTCAATGTGTAAAGAGGAGGTGAGTTATGCCAACAAATTTAGCAATTGACGATCAACTAATCGAAGAAGCTCTTGTAATTGGCCAACATCGCACAAAAAAAGCTGTTGTTACCGAAGCCCTTCATGAGTACATCCAAAGACGGAAACAGGTGAAAGTCATCGATCTGTTTGGGACGATAGAGTACGAATCTGACTACAATTATAAGGAACAACGGAAAGTCAAATGAAGGTGATAGTAGATACATGTATCTGGTCTTTGGCCCTTCGCAGGAAAAAACAATTAAATTCCAGTATCGAAATTGTTGAACTTCAAGAGCTAATCCAAGAAGTACGAGTCCAACTGATTGGTCCAATTCGCCAAGAAATACTTTCAGGTGTGAAAAAAAAGCAGCAATTCACAAAGCTGAAAAAAATAATGTCTGCATTTTCTGATTTTCCTCTTGTCTCAGAAGACTTTGAATTGGCAGCCGAATATTTTAATTTCCTCCGCAGCAAAGGAATTCAAGGCGCTAACACGGATTATTTGATTTGTGCTGTGTCAACAAGAAACAGCATGCCAATATTTACAACTGATAAAGACTTTAGCCACTACAAAAAACATTTACCAATTACTCTTCACGTTCCAAGAGTGTCATCAAAGTGAAATCAATTATTTTGTTGTAAAGGTAAACACGCCGTCCCAGTTTTCCGGCGGCGGTTTTTTGCTGAAGGCCTCTATTCTCTCCAGGTAGAGGGTGTAGAGTTTCCGGGGGCGGGAGGATTGAAGCTCTTCGAGGATGGCCTCTGCCTGGTGGAATTCTTTTTCTTTGTATAAAGCAATCGCTCTTTCAAAGGTTTCCACTTCTTCTTTGAGGATTTCGTCAGGTTTTCCTTCGATCAGAGGTTCGTAGATGGTGACCGGCTGTTCCTTTCCTTTCATCCGTACCATATCGATAAAACGGCAGAAGAATCGGTCGTTGATCGCAGCCTTTGTGAATTCCGAGATGATGATATTGGTGCCGTAGGTCTTATTGGAACCTTCAAGCCGGGATGCCAGGTTGACGTTATCACCCAGCACCGTGTAGTCGAATCGCTGTTCACTGCCGAAATTACCGACACTGACAGTTCCGGTGTTCAGGCCGATCCCGATATCAATATAAGGCAGGCCACGGTCCTCCCAGGTCGGGCGGATCTCTTCAAGCTTTTCCATCATCGCCAGAGAGGCACGGATGGCGTTTGCCGCATGATCATCGTCATCAAGCGGCGCGCCCCAGATCGCCATGATCGCGTCTCCTATGTATTTGTCCACCGTTCCCTTATGCTCCATGATAAGCGTGCTCATGGCGGTCAGGTACTCGTTCATGAAGATACCGAGTTCCTCGGAGTTCATCTTTTCCGATATGCTGGTAAACCCCCGGATATCGTTAAAGAAGATGGTAACGTTTTTCTGCTCGCCGGCAAGGGAGAGTTTGTCCGGGTTCTGCATCAGCTGATTGACCACGTCCGGCGACACGTAATGACCGAACGCGCCGTGAATGAAGCGTTTTTCCCTTCCTTCAAAGAAGTAGTTGAACAGGGTCACGAAGATAAAAACGGTCACAATGGCCATCAGGGGATAGGTAATGCCGATGATCTGGTTTTTCAGGAAAAAGAGATGGTAATTGCCGTAGGAGAGATAGAGAAAGACAAGCAGGATCCCGCCGAAACCGCCGATAAGCGGGCTTGAATAGGCAAGAAGAAAGGCCATCAGAAGTCCGCCAAGAATGATCAGGGTATAGGTCAGGCCGATCTCGGTAAAGACGTCATGGGTGAACGGGTCATTTGCAAGGATATTGTCGATAACATTTGCGTGCACCTCCACCCCTGGAAAGACATTGGAGTATGGGATGGCTCGCAGGTCAAGGAGGCCGGCGGCGGATGTCCCGATCAGGATGATTTTTTCATCCAGACGCGACAGGTCTTTGCCCTGAAGGACGTCATGTGCGGATACATAGGGAAATGTCTTCTGCGGCCCCCGGAAATTGACCGCCACCTGGCCGTTGTCGTCTGTCGGGATAAAACGGCCGGCAAGGGTGATGCCGAGGATGCCGTTTTTTCCCCCGGTAGCCTGGCTCGAAGCATGGATGGTCACGCCTTCTGCGCCAAGCCCCATCCGAAGCATCTCAAGCGCAAGCGAGGGGTAGGGAACACCGTCCAGTTCCATCAGAAGGGGCACCTTGCGCACAGTTCCTGAAGGGTCGGGAAAGACATTGAAGAATCCTTCCGTTTCTGCCTGTGAGATATCAAGAATGTTGATTATGGCCCTGTAGGAAGGGATAAGGGCAAGTTCTCCGGGTGGAATATGGTCAGGCTCTATCCTGATATTGCAGGAGGGAAAGGGTGTATCCACCGCTCTTTTAAGGCCGTCATCAACGGTCTGGAAGATATACCCGAGCACAACCGGAGTTTGGGCAATCGTATCACCGAGGATAAGATCGTAATTCATGGCGTCATTTTCTTTCATGGCCTGAATATCGTCTGGAGTGATACGGTCAGGAAGATAGCCGGACAGTTCATCAATGAACCGTTGGGGAGATGTCCGGTCCTCCTCTGCAAACACGATATCAAAACCAATGACCTTGGCGCCTGCTTCGTGGATTTTTTTGACCAGGTCAGCGACAATGTTGCGGGGCCAGGGCCATTGGCCGATTTTCCGCAGGCTTTTTTCGTCAATATCAACGATGACAATGGCCTCGGTGGTTTCTATCGGCCCTCGCAGGTGAAACATATTGTCCAGAATCCGGTTGTCGAGCGCCTCAAGGAGCATGGGTTTCTTGTTGCCGAATGAGTAGAAGAGGAGGCAGGAGAGTATAACGATAAGGACGCCTACCTTGAAGGGGGAGGGTTGTAAGAGGGTGAGGAGGCGTTGATTGGGCATTTTTTTAGGTTGTCAGGCTGAAAATGAAGACTTTTAGGTTAAGGCTTAAGACACAGAGTAAAAGCAGAAGTTAGAAGCTCTTCCTCTTTTTCTGTAAACTGTAAACCGTCAACTGTAAACTTTTTGTTATTGTTTATTCCCGCCGTAGATGCCGGTATAT
>DAOVSZ010000181.1 GCA_030627725.1 Desulfobulbaceae bacterium | reverse complement strand
TGTAGATGAGACTTGTCAGGGATGAAAGAGAGTTGGTTGAGTTAATTGGGTTATAGGGTTTGTTGAGTTGGTTGTATACGACAACCCAATAACTCTATAACCCAATAACTCTATAAACTCTATAAACCCAATCATTGGAGGTATCATCATGAAAGTCGCAATCAGTTCAACTGGAAACGATCTGGATGCTGCTGTAGATCCGAGATTCGGCAGAGCATCATATATTGTTATTGCAGATTCAGAATCAGGCACAATTGATTCTGTTATCGACAACAGAGATGCGCAGGGACTGGCCCACGGCGCCGGCATCAATACCGCAAGCAGGGTAGCGGAAGCAGGTGTCTCACTTGTTCTTACCGGAAGAGTCGGCCCAAAAGCCGCAGCTGTTCTCCAAGCTGCAGGGATTAAGGAAATATCAGGGGTCGCAGGAACGGTAAAAGATGCGCTGCTGCGTTCCGCCGACGAAGAAAGCTCCCCTTCCCCTGTGACGCCACCGGATCAAGGCCAGGGCGGAGGCGGAGGCGGACGCGGTATGGGTGGTGGCGGTCGAGGCATGGGTGGCGGTGGCGGACGCGGCCAGTGCATGCCACAGGGCCCAGGCGCCGGCCAGGGAAGACGCCAGGGGCAAGGCAAACAATCTCAGTCCGACCCTTCATCAGAGGATAAAGAATGAAACTTGCTATTGCGAGCGGTAAAGGAGGCACAGGCAAAACAACAGTTGCTGTCAGCCTTGCCTTGACTGCCGCCGAAAAAGGCCCTGTGCAATTTCTTGATTGCGACGTGGAGGCCCCAAACGGGCATATTTTCCTTAGGCCCCACATCCAGGAAAGCACGCACTGCTTCTTAACCGTACCAAGCGTGCTGGAAGAAAAGTGCACCTATTGCGGCAAGTGCAAAGACATCTGCAGGTACAAGGCGATTACTGTTTTTGGAGAGACCATAATGTTCTTTAAAGAAATGTGCCACTCCTGCGGCGGCTGTTTCCTGGTCTGTCCGGAGGATGCGCTGATTGAGGACAGAAGAGAGATAGGGGTGGTGGAAAAAGGCCATGCACGCAACATCGCTTTTGTACACGGAAAACTGCGAATAGGCGAGGCCATGGCTCCACCTCTCATCAAAGCGGTGAAGGAAGAAATCTCTCCCAACGGTCTGGCCATCATTGACGCTCCGCCAGGCACATCCTGCCCGGTAATCGAAGTATTGAAAGATGCAGACTTTACGATTCTGGTCACGGAACCGACCCCTTTCGGCCTTCATGATCTTCAACTGACAGTTGATGTCTTACGCATTCTGCAGAAACCTTTTTCCGTTATCCTGAACCGGGCGGATCTCGGTGATAATCGGACAGAACAGTGGTGCAGGGACCAGCATATTCCCATTCTGATGAAAATCCCCTTTGACCGGGGTATTGCAGAAGATTATGCGATAGGGAAAGCGCTCGTCGTCAGCCGCCCTGACATGAAAGAGTCTTTTGCAGCCGTACTGGCAGAGGTGGTCAAATGAAAGAAATTGTTGTGTTAAGCGGCAAAGGAGGAACCGGCAAAACAACCATTGTCGGCTCTCTTGCCATGCTGATGCCTGAGGTGGTTCTGGCGGATTGTGATGTTGACGCAGCAGATCTGCACCTGATCCTGGCGCCGGAAATAAAAAAAGAAAACGAATTCTGGTCCGGCGTTAAAGCCAAAATTGATCCGTCATCTTGCACCGGATGCGGGACTTGCGTTGAAATCTGCCACTTTGAAGCCATCAAAATGGCAGATGAGACGGCAGCCATGGTCCCGTTTGCCTGTGAAGGCTGCGGCGTCTGTGCTTCTTTTTGTCCGGAGGAAGCCATAACACTCGAGGACAATATGTGTGGTTTATGGATGGAATCCGAAACCGACTACGGTCCCATGATCCATGCCCGCCTCGGCATAGCTGAGGAAAACTCCGGCAAACTGGTGAGCCTTGTCAAGCAAGAGGCCCGAAGCCTTGCCGAGGGATCGAGTAAGCAATGGCTCCTGGTTGACGGCCCCCCTGGAATAGGATGCCCCGTCATTGCTTCTCTTTCCGGAACGGATTTTGTCCTGCTTGTCACGGAACCGACGTCCTCCGGCCTTCACGATCTCGAACGGGTCCATGCCCTGACAGAGCATTTTAAAATCCCGGCCGGGGTCTGGATCAATAAATTCGACCTGAACATGGAGATGTCTGACAGAATTAACAATTTCTGCTCGGGACGGAACCTGCCGGTACTCGGACAGATTCCCTTTGATCAAGAGGTTGTTACGAGCCTTATAGCCGGAGAACCTCTCCTAAAAAAGAGTTCCGGAATAGCAGCACAGGCGATCAGAAAAGGCTGGCAGGAAGTAGAGAAATATTTACAAAAAAATCTAACATAGAGTATACAGGAGAGAAGGGTGTGAGAAAATGGAAACCTCGGAAAAAACAGCCTGGATCTCCATTGCGGTCAATCTGCTGCTTGTCTTCATCAAGGCACTTCTGGCCGTTCTTTCCGGCAGCCTTGCGATCAGGGCGGACACAATCCACTCCATGACGGATGTCGTTTCTTCCGCCATTATACTCCTTGGCATCAGGATTTCCAGACGCGAGACACACGGCTTTCCTTATGGCTTATATAAAGTGGAGAATCTGGTCGCCCTTTCAACCTCCTTTCTCATCTTTTATGCCGGCTACGAAATCCTCATTGAGGTGTTCAAAGGCCCTCACGCACTCCCCTCCCATATTCCATGGGCCTTTGCAGGCATAAGCATAAGCATCCTCATCACCTGGCTGTTCTCCCGATATGAATATAGAAAGGGAGTGGAAACAGGCTCGCCGAGCCTGATTGCCGATGCCGAACATATGAGGACCGATATGCTCTCTTCACTGGTCATCCTTGCCGCCCTGGCCGGCAGCGCTCTCGGTTATGAGGTCGAAAAATATGCCGCTGTCGTCGTGGTCGCCGTCATCTTCAAGGCCGGCTTCTCCATTTTCTACGACTCGGTGCGCGTCCTGCTGGATGCCTCTCTCGACAGCGCCTCACTGGAGAAAATCCGCACAATCGTCCTTGCCGATCCCCGTATCATGAGACTCAACACCTTGTCTGCAAGAAATGCCGGCCGATACAAATTCGTTGAGCTGGACCTCTCGGTTAAGGCGCACGAGCTGAAAAAAGGCCATCTCATAACAGAAGAAATAATTGGCCGCATCAAACAGGAAATTCCAAATATCGACCGAGTGCTGGTCCATGGAAGACCCGTAGCAAAACACCAGCTTACAATAGCAGTGCCTCTTGCAGAGGACAAACGTACCATCTCATCCCACCTGGGAAAGGCGCCGTTCTTCCGGATCTGCTCTTACCAGCGGCAGGACAATACGATTCTCTCAGATCAAATCCTTCCTAATCCCGCCATGCACGAAGAAAAAGCAAAAGGGATCATAGCGATCGAATGGCTTTTAGAGCAGGGACTGGACATCTTGGTCCTCCAGCATCCTCTGAGCCAGAAAGGTCCGCTCCTTGCCCTTGACAAGGGAGAGGCCACAGTCCTTGTTACCAAAGAGACGGTGGCCGAAAAAGCGCTTTCCCAAGCCCAATCGGAATTATCACATCCATAAGGGTTCCCTCAAAAACACCCAACAACAATATATAAGAAAGAGACGGGAGATTATAGTTGCCTTTTCTTTCAAGCTGATAGTAAAATGGTAAAAACTACCTAACCCTATAACCCTCATTTCTCACAAAGGGCGGTGTATATCTCTGACAGAAACCCGGGTTAACCGCACAGGGAGAACGCCATGCGCGTAAAGTCTTCATTTTATATTTTTATGCTCGCGACCGTCTGTTTTGCTTGTCTGTCTGCGTCAAAAAGTGCACTTGCCGTCGAGCCTGAAACAAGGTCTGCTCCAGGCCAGGCAAACGGCTCAGAATATTATATCCTTGGCCTGGGTGATGTTATTGAAATCCTTGTCTGGAAGGAGCAGGACCTGTCCAGAACCTTGACCATCCGCCTTGACGGACGCATCTCTCTGCCCCTTGTAGGCGATGTCATGGCTGCCGACCGGTCCACGCAGGAACTTTCAGGATATCTTGAAAAAAAATTCAGCGAAATCATCGAAGAGCCGGCCGTATCCGTCATGCTTATTGAAAACAACAGCAAAAGATATTATATCATCGGCCAGATCGCTCAACCGGGAGAATTCCCAATAAACTACCCACTGACTGCTCTCCAGGCAATTGCCCGCGCAGGCGGGTTCAATGAATGGGCAAAGACCTCAAGGATCTCGATAGTCCGCCGGAACATGGGGCGGGAAAAATTTCTTCTCTTTGACTATGACTCCTTTATAAAAGGGAAACACCCGGCACAGAACATCCGGATCATGCCTGGTGATACAATCATTGTTCCTTAAAAAAAATCTTTCAGGGAAAAAAAATGAAAAAAAAACTAAACCGCAAACCAGCGCTTCTCATTCGTTATGCCTTTCCTTTCCTGCTCATACCAGCATGCTGCTTATTCTTCATGCCCCTGGAAACTATGGCCAGGCAGACAGGGCTGACAGGAACTTTTTCTCTTGAACAGGGGTACGAATCAAACGTCTTTCATACGGAAAACGACCACGAATCGCAATGGACGACCTCCCTCATTCCTGTCCTGGAACTTACTTCTGAAGGCCGGAGCGACCAGATCGGCATCAGCTACTCGCCTGACTATAACAGAAACCACCGCACAGATGATTACGATGTTACTCACGATGCGGCCCTTTCAATCGACAAGGAGATCTCTTCACACCTGAATGCATCAATATCAAATAATTTCAAATACGTTAACAACCAGCCACGGGAGGTACGCACCGGAGAAACGCTTGAAATGAAATTCGCCCGCGCCGCAGATCATTACCAGGCGGAAGTTGTCAGAATTCTCTTTCCTGAAATCACTTGGGCGGAAGACCGGATGACCTTTGTCCTTTCAGAACTCAGCTTACGATACAATACTGCAACGGCTGCCGACCAGGCAGAGGTCGACACGCTTCTGGCATCCACTGTGAGTAATGAAAGGCAGCGCCACTGGTCAAACGAACTCGCATTCTCTGCTGAATATGAATATGCCAAAGACAGCATCCTTGCATTTGGATACACCTTCAATGTCCTTGAAAACAAGACAGCAGGCTTGACAGACACAAAAACACACAACCCCGACCTGTTACTCAGCTACCGTTTCAACAACAAATGGCTGGCGGAAGCGGCATACAGCTTTGAGAATACCACCTATGACGGCTCACCGGACAAAGATGTCCATGACCTTGACTACGCCGTTGATTTTCAGGCGACCACTAACGATCTGCTTACAGCGGAATATTCGATTTCCAGCACGGATTATGAAGAAACCACCTCGGACCAGACAAACCAGAGCGGAGGGCTCTCCTGGTACCGCACCATTGACCTCAAAACCAGTTTTTCCGCAGCAGCAGATGCCAACTATATAGCCAGGGCCTCGGTCTCAAACGACCGCGGATATGGGGTGGAACTGGACCTTTCGAGAGAAATTGAACAGGGCGAATTTTCGTTCGGCGCAGACTATGCCTATACCGAGACCGACACCGGCGGATCATGGGATAACCTCAATGAATCATGGAATTTTTCCGGGGGGGTCACCTATCAACTGCAAAAAGACCTGTCTTCAGACATAAATCTCGCTTACGAAAAACGCTATGCCTGGTCCGGCGCAACCAAGACTACCTTTAACGACTACACTGCAGGCTTAGATCTTACCTGGTCCTTTGCCCAATGGTATGCATTGTCCCTTAATTACGACTATTCCCGCACGGAAACGGACAGCACGAACCTTGAAGACTACGACAACCACCAGATATTTGCTACCTTCTCTGTCTCAAAGGAACTCTGGAGGCGGTAGATGGAACAAGAACAACGACACCAATTAAAAAAATATATTGATCTCTTCCTGCGGCGGAAAAACCTTATTTTCTGCTGCCT